>JACMMM010000392.1 GCA_014379065.1 Saprospiraceae bacterium | reverse complement strand
CATTACCTGCGTGCCTCGAAAATAGCCATTGTGCTCTGGGGTGGGTTCATTGTTGCCTTTGCCATGTTCGTCTCGCTTTTGGAGAACCTGATACAGGCGGTCAATATGGTCGGCTCCATGTTCTACGGCACCATTTTAGGGATATTTTTCACTGCGTTTTTCCTCAAAAGCGTGAAAAGTCGCGCGATCTTTTATGCAGCACTGGTGGGCGAGGCCATTGTGCTGGTTTGTTTTTGGTTCAATAAAGACGCTTACCTGTGGTACAATCCGCTGGGCTGTGGGCTAGTAATGGGCATGGGCTGGTTGTTTGAGAAGATGGGGTTGGGGGAATAAAGGTGGGCAGCGTTTTTGTGTCGAAATTTTCTAACAGCTATGTTTTCAATGCGCAAGGCATACTGGTGCAATCTCAAAATGTTCAAAATCAAGAAGTTGTCGAAGTTGCACGAAATGGGCTTCCCGCAGGCCTTTATTTCGTGATGGTAGAAGGGGGTGGCAAATCGGTAGTGGGCAAGTTGGTGGCGAGATGAACTTTAAGCCTGATTTATGGGCTCCTCTATGGCTGAGCTATGCCTTGATCGGCAAATTTTTTTTGAAAAAAATTTCTCCGCCTACCATACCGTTTTCTGGTAGAATATCGCCGTGAAATCATGTCAGCCCGCCTTCCCTTTACGAGTCAGTATGAGGCAGTTTTTTCTCTTTTTGGGGAATGCCTGTTAACGACATTTAAAGTCGAGGCATAGAGGGTACGAAACCAAACTTGGCTTCGTTTTTGTACTATACCGATTAGGTTCTGAACGAAGATTTTTTCATCAAAAAAATTAATCCTATGGTTATCCTCACATGTCTTTTACTCCTGCTCCTTGTTTTTGGCGGACGTTCTTTGAAAGAAGCCAGATAAAATGAGTGACGTAGCGACCTGATTGAAGCATGCCTCCTCTCTCTCGCTGCCCCAACAGATTACAAAACAAAAAAACCTCCCGCCGCAAACCTGCGACGGGAGGTTTTTTCTTTAAGGGTTGGCTACTTTTGCGCTTCCAATAAACCAATCAGCAATAAACCCCTCCTACGCTAAAGCTTCGGCGGGTAAACAATCACCAACAACATGAACCACTCCCTTGCCCGCATACTCTCTTTCCTCGGCAACCCCTTGCTGGTATTGACCTATATGTTGCTTTTGATGCTGACAATCAACCCTTTCGAATTTGGGGCACAGCATATCGGCGACAAGCGGACGGTAATATTGTTCTTCTATGTCGTGTCAACTACCTTTCTCATACCAGGTCTCGGCATCTCGCTGCTCAGACCGCTTGGGCTGGTAAGAAGCCTTGAAATGCGAGAGAAGCAAGAGCGCATCGGCCCGTATATCATCGCCGGGATTTTCTATATCTGGATGTACATGAATTTTAAAAGCGGAGTGGTGCCAGCATTGTACGCCAAGTTTGTATTGGGCGCTGCCATCGGGCTCTTCTTCGCATTTTTTGCCAATATTTTTACCAAAATAAGTGCCCATGCGACAGGTATGGGCGGCTTTGTTGCTATGGTCTTGTTGCTTGCTTTTGAATGGTCGGGATCCACCTTTAACATAGGGCCGATATTGATGAGCATCAATGCCATACTGGCCATTGTGATCATACTTGCCGGGCTAGTAGGGGCGGCGCGCCTATCATTGGGAGCACACAGGCAGTCCGATCTTTGGCAGGGTTACGCCGCAGGTTTTGTAGCGGTGATGCTGGCTAATGCGATTTTATGATCCCAAGAAAACTTCCCGCCATCACTTCACCACTTTATTACTTCATCACTCCATGATTCTCCGTTCTGCGCTTATTTCCGTCTATTCCAAAGACGGCCTCGAACCTATTATTCGCCGCTTGCACGCCTTGGGCGTTCAACTCTACAGTACAGGTGGCACCCAGTCGTACATCGAAAAACTGGGAATACCCGTCACATCAGTCGAATCGCTCACGGGCTATCCCAGCATCCTCGATGGGCGAGTGAAAACCTTGCATCCCGCCATTTTTGGTGGCCTCCTTGCGCGCCGGGAGCCAGGGCATTTGGCCCAATTGGAGGAGTATAATATTCCGGAAATGGACTGCGTGATGGTGGACTTGTACCCTTTTGAGGAAACAGTGGCAGCCACGAACGATCCTGCGGAAATCATTGAAAAAATAGACATTGGCGGGGTGTCGCTCATTCGCGCTGCAGCCAAAAACTGGAAAGACGTGGTGGTGGTGGCCTCGAAGGACGAATACAAGATGTTCCTCGATTTGCTCAACGAACAGGAGGGCGAGTTTTCGGGGTTCAATTGCCGGGAGTTTGCCCGCAGGGCGTTCAAAGTCACGTCGAACTATGATGTCGCCATTTACAACTGGTTCAACGAAGGCACGGCGGACATCTCGTTCAAACACAGCATCCACCGTTCGGACATTCTTCGCTACGGCGAAAACCCCCATCAAAACGGCGTGTTTTTTGGCGATTTTGAGCAGATTTTTGACAAATTGCAAGGGAAAGCCATTTCTTACAACAACCTCGTAGACATTGATGCAGCAGTGCAGTTGATGCGCGAATTTCAAGTGGGGCAGCCCACGTTTGCCATCCTGAAGCATACGAACGCATGTGGCATTGCGCGCCGGAATACCCTGCTCGAAGCATGGCAGGCGGCGCTGGCTTGCGACACCACTTCGGCGTTTGGCGGCATTTTTATTACCAATGCGATCGTGGATCTGGCGACCGCCCAGGAAATCAACAAACTATTTTACGAGGTGCTGATTGCCCCTGATTTTGCCCCAGAGGCACTGGAACTTTTGAAAAAGAAAGAACAGCGCATTCTATTGAAAATCAAACATTTTGAAGTTAAAAAACGCGCTTTCAGGAGCCTCCTGAATGGGGTTGTAGAACAAGACGCCGACCTCCGCACCGAAACGGAAGCCGATTTGAAAACCGTGACCCAACGGCGACCAACTGCAAAAGAAGTGGACGAACTGCTTTTCGCGGCCAAATGCGCCAAGCACCTGAAATCAAATGCCATCGCTTTGGTGAAAGACGGCCAACTCATCGGAATGGGCTGTGGTCAGCCGAGCCGGGTGGATGCGCTGCGCCAAGCCATTGCAAAGGCGAAATCTTTCGGGTTCGACCTGAAAGGCGCGGTGATGGCCAGCGATGCTTTTTTCCCCTTCCCGGATTGCGTAGAAATTGCGCACGAGGCTGGTATTACAGCTGCCATACAGCCAGGAGGCTCTATGAAAGACCAAGATTCAATCGCCGCCTGCGATGAACGAGATATGGCGATGGTGATGACAGGGCTTCGGCATTTTAGGCATTGAAATTTTGAAAATATCCAGGCGAAAATATCCAAGGGGAATATCCAATATCCAACAAGGAATGTCCAAGGAGTACCTGAGCTTGGAATTAGTTGGAGTTTAACATAAAGAGGTCACTGTGAGTAGCTAAGCGCGAAGCCTCCTTGGACATTGGACATTCCTTGTTGGAAATTGGATATTCCCTTGGACATTCCTTGTTGGATATTGGATATTTTTATCGAAAATTTAAATTTAAATGGCAAAAACAGCCAAACGTCTTTCCCCCAAACTCAAAGCCAAAGCCATTGAAATTCAACGCATTCTGGAAGAATTATACCCCGAGGTTCCTATTCCACTCCAGCATAAAGATGCGTTTACGCTGCTAGTGGCAGTGGTACTTTCTGCCCAATGCACCGACCTCCGTGTAAACCAGATCACGCCCTTGCTTTTCGCTCGTGCGGATAATCCGGCCGACATGGCAAAAATACCGGTTGATGAGATTCAGGAGATCATCAGGCCCTGCGGACTTTCTCCAATGAAATCGAAGGGAATCAGCGGACTTTCAAAAATCATCATGGAAAAGCACGGCGGCAAAGTGCCCGAAAGTTTTGAGGCATTGGAAGCCTTGCCTGGAGTGGGGCACAAAACAGCTTCGGTGGTGATGTCGCAGGCTTTTGGCTGGCCGGCGTTCCCAGTGGATACGCATATACACCGTTTGGCAACACGCTGGGGACTGAGTTCTGGAAAAAACGTGGAGCAAACCGAACGCGATTTGAAGGCGGTTTTCCCCGAAAATACTTGGAACAAACTACACCTCCAGATCATCTATTTTGGCCGTCAATATTGTCCGGCGCGGGGGCACAAGATGGAGGAATGCCCGATTTGCTCTTGGGCGAATAATGTATGAACGACAACACCCAAGGCAAGATTATTTCACACAACGCCACGACGACACAACTATTTGTAAACCAATAAAGTAAACGTTGTGTCGTCGTGGCGTTGTGTGAAATAATCTTGCCTGTTCAAACTTTACTCACACCCTTTCTCCGCAGCTTCTATCAATTCGCGCAGGATTTCAATTTCAGTTTTAATAGGTTGATTTTCAGGGGTTTTTATCTCTTTTTCCAAAGAAATTTTTACCTCTTCGAACTGTTTTTTGCTAAGGGCCAGTTCGTATTCAAATAGATGTTCGCGCCGAAAATTTTGCAGTGCTACGATGTGTGGGTCTTTGGGTTTGAGTTTTAAATACACAAAACAGAGCACGAGCGCCGTAACAAACCCGCCCAAACCAGAAAGTAATAGCATTTTGAAACCAAAGCCGCCTTTTTGGATGCGGAGGTCTTCGTAGCCATGCTGGATGCGATGGTTTTCTTCGCGGAGGGTTTTGTTCTGGTCAAAGAGGCTCGACCATTCCTCCTCAAACCGCAGGCCGCGTTGTTTGGCTTCAATGAGCGCTTGTTGCAGCGACTCAATGTGTTTTTTCTGATCAGGCGTCAACCCTTGTAAGATTTCGTTGTTCGGAGGATCTTGTTCCATAGTGTCCAAAGATATTTGGGCAAAAGTCGTCATTAATCGTCATTGATCGTCATTGGGTCATTAATCGTCATTGGGTCATTTATCGTAATCTATGACCCCAATGACGAAATAACGATTAATGACCTAATGACGATCAATGACCCAATGACGATCAATGACGAAATGACGATCAATGACCCAATGACGATCAATGACAAATATGACTAAAATAGACATCCTAGCCATCGGCATCCACCCTGACGACGTGGAATTGAGTGGTAGCGGCACCCTGCTCCGTCATGCAGCACAGGGAAAAACATTTGGACTTCTTGACCTGAGCCGGGGTGAAATGGGCACTCGCGGAACAGCAGAAATCCGCGGCGCCGAGGCAATAGCATCCGCTAAAATCCTCGGGGCAGAATTCCGGGAAACACTGGATATTCCCGACGCTCTTTTTGAACACAAGCCTGAAAACTGGCTAAAAATTGTTGGCGCAATTCGCGCTTCCCGGCCCGAAATCGTGCTCTGCAATGCCCCCGACGACCGCCACCCTGACCATGGCCGGGCAGCCAAAATGATATCAGACGCTTGTTTTTACGCAGGACTGGAAAAGATAGAAACTTTTGACAATGAGGGCGTTAGGCAAGAAAAATGGCGGCCTAAAGCAGTTTATCATTACATTCAAGACAATCAGCTGGATCCTGATTTCGTGGTAGACATCACGCCGTTTTTTGCCAAAAAGATGGAAGCCATACTGACATTCCGATCGCAGTTCTTCGACCCCAACGGAGAGACACCGAACACGCCCATTTCTGGCAAAGACTTTCTCGATTTTATGGAAGCCAAAGCCCGCGTATTTGGCCGACCCATTGGGGTGCAATACGCCGAGGGGTTTATTTGTTCGCGGACTCCGGGGGTCGGGGATTTGTTTGATTTGGTTTGAATGTAAAAAGTTGAGGAGCTTGAGAATGTTGAGAGGTTGAGGGCGTTG
>JACMMM010000391.1 GCA_014379065.1 Saprospiraceae bacterium | reverse complement strand
CCCTCCTTCGCTCCCGCCTGCCGAGACTTGGCGGGCAGGAAAGCTACGGCGGGTAAAATGACGAATTTTCAATCTGAAACTTACAGCAGCGGGGACTGCCCCGGATTTTCACCGGGTTCCCTTTTAATCCCGACCTGAAGTCGGGAAACCAAAAACCGAAGGCGAAGGTAGAAGGTTTTAAACCAGTAATGACGATCCCCCCACTCACAAAACCAGCCCGATCAAAGTTTTTATCCCCAAGCCAAAAAAAATCAAACCAATCACCCTGTTGGCGTACCGCGCTACTTCGCTAGAATGCTCCAATATCAACTGCCCCAACCAGACATAAAGCGAGAGGGCGAGCACAGTGCCAATGGAAACCCCAAACGAAAACACCAGCGTCGGGAAAAGCCCCACTTGCCACCATCCTTCTACGCGCAACCACCCACAATAGACAAACCAATATGGTAGGGCCAAGAGATTGAAAAAGCTGATAATCAGCCCTTTGGCAAATTGCCTACGCAAGGTAGTCGCGGTCATTTTCGCGGTTTTGCGTAGTGGTTTAGCAAAAAAAAGGAGGTGAATGCCGAGTGCCAAAAACACCGGTACAGCTGCCCAATGAAAACCCCGTTCTGCAGCGGGATGGCTCAAAAACCAATCGGTGAACAGCACGGCTGCCCATGCCTGGAAGAACTCTGCCACGGCTGCGCCCACTGCCACAGCCATAGCCGCAGCCATCCCGCTCGCAATAGAGGTTTGAGACACAGTGAGGCTTATTAGCCCAGGCGGGATTGAGCCAAAAAGGCTGAGAACAAAACCTGCGAGGAGGAGAACCATATTTTATGTTCATTGAATGGGTGCTGCTAGCCAAACTTTTCTCACTTTTGCCAAGCTTTTTGAACAGACAAATATCAATGCAAATGACACGAAACATTACTTTCCTCGCTTTTCTGTTTTTTATCCTGCTATCTCCTACCCTTTGGGCACAGTCAAACGACGAGTGTGGCGGGGCTACGGTCATCGTCGACCCCTCCGATTTTTGCACACCTGATTCGAGCACAGACAATACCATTGCCACTCCGAGTAATGACGCTTTCCCGAGCTGCTGGTCCAATGTTGGAGCCGACTTATGGTACACCTTCACGGCAGCAGCCCCTGACCTGATCGTTATTGTCAAAGGCCAAACGCCATCATTCCCGACTGGGACTTTGTTTGGGCCTGAAGTTGCGGTTTATAGTGGTACCTGTGGGAATTTGACAGAAATCGGATGCGGTTTTGATCAAAATTTTGTAAATAACCTACCGATAGCCGTCAGCGGTCTTGTGCCGGGGGAACAATATTTCATCCGTGTAGATGGGGTGTTGCCTGGTTTTTTTCAACTCTGCATCAAGAATCAGGAAAACGTCAACGTGGTGTCGGGCGATTGCCCAACAGGGACTTTTCTGTGTAGCACCGCCCCACTTGTAGTAGATCAGGTATTTGGAGCGGGCAACGACCCTCTGGAATTGTCCGACGCCCCTTGTTTGATCGGTTTTGCTGGTGAATCGAGTTCCGCTTGGTATGTGTTCACCGCTGCCAACAATGCCAAACTCACTTTTACGATTACCCCAAACGCACCTGATGACGACATTGACTTTGTTCTTTATCGCCTCCCCAATGGGCCTGGAGATTGCACTGGGAAAATTTCCGAACGATGCATGGTGGCCGGAGATTTTACTGCTGCCAGCCCTTGCATGGGGCCTACTGGCTTGAACCTTACGGCCACAGACATCAACCAGCCACCGGGCTGTGCGGCAGGCATGGACAATTTCCTTCGCTACCTAACCTTGGTCCCAGGCCGAACGTATGCACTCTGCATCAATAACTTCACGACCATTGGCAACGGCTTCACCATCGAATGGGGTCAAGATGCGCTTTTCCAGGGCACTGCAACCGCCAATTTCAGCACTGACGAGCCCGATAAAAAAATCTGCCTCGGCGAAGAGGTGGTCGTAACGGACTCTTCTTATACCAATGATGGAGTGCTCACAGGTTGGCACTGGGATTTTGGCGACGGATCCATTCCAGATACCATAGGCGGTGTTGGCCCGCACACGGTTCAATACCAGACACTTGGCCCAAAACAAATCATTCTCACAGTGACGAATGACAATGGTTGCGTAGCCCTGGACACATCCATTTTACTGGTGCAATTTTGCTGCACCTTGGATGCATCCGTGAGTGTGGAGCCTGGCTGCCCAGCGCCCAACAATCCCGCGGCCGTTGCTACCGTGGATGTTCAAAACGGCCTTGATCCTCTGACGATCACTTGGAGCAATGGACAATCAGGTGCCGAAGACACCACTTCTATTCTTACATCAGGTACTTATTCCGTTTTGGTAGAAGATGCCAACGGCTGCAAAGACAGTTTGACATTTTTAGTGAACACTCCGCTAAATGTCAGTGCCATGTTCCCGCCTGACGACACGATTTTGCAGGGCGAAACCGTTACGCTGGCAATTACGGCCATGCCGACCGACTCCCTTACGGTAACATGGACAGATAACGATGGCAACGTCCTCACCGGCCCTACCATTACAATTACACCACAAGAAACAGTGCATTATAACGTGGTGGTCAACAACACTGGCTGCTTTTTCAGCGATTCGGTGAGCGTGATCGTGGACAAACCAAAATATGAAAAACCCAATGCCTTTACACCCAACGGCGACGGCTCCAACGACACTTTTGGCCCAGTGCTCATAGGCCATACGCTCATTCAATTGGAAGTGTGGTCGCGCTGGGGCGAAAAAGTTTTTGACTCCATCAACGAGGGCAAGAACATCTGGGACGGCACGATCAATGGTGAAGTCGCACCTTCTGATGTGTATGTGTATCGGATGCGCGTACGCCTCGTGAGCGGGGAAGAAAAAGTGGACAAAGGAGATGTTACGTTGTTGCGATAAGGGCTAAGCCTCACATAATTCAACATACCAATCCAAATGGCTAGAAACACCAGGTTATTGATCTTCCTGTTTAATGCCCTGTTTTATCATTTTCCTCTTTGGGCACAACTCAACGATGACTGTGACGGTGCAACCGTAATCAATGACCCAAGCAATTATTGCACTCCAGCGCCAGGTGAGGACAATAGTAACGCGTCCATTAGCCCACAGCCTACCCCAAGCTGTTTTGGGTTTGGGACGCAGACCGACCTTTGGTTCACATTTACAGCAATAGCACCTGATCTTTTAATTGTCGTCAAGGGCGCCACTCCTTCCAATCCCACTGGAACCTTGCTTAGGCCACAAATAGCATTATATAGTGGAGATTGCGGCAATCTTACAGAAATCGGTTGTGCGTCTGACCAGTTTGGAACCAACAATCAGCCTCTTTTTGCAAGCGGCCTCGTGATAGGCCAGCAATATTTCATCCGTGTAGACGGCCTTTCCCCTGGTGTTTTCCAGTGTTGCGTCCAGAATCAAAACACCGTAAACGTCGTGTCAAGTGATTGTCCAACAGGAACGTTTATTTGCAGTAAAAATCCTATTCATATCGAACAGGTATTTGGCCCAGGAAATGACCCGAATGAGGTAAACACAGCACCTTGTTTTTCAGGCACCGGCGAATCAAGTTCGGCTTGGTACGTGTTCACTGCTGCCAACAATGGCAATCTTGAATTCACGCTTACGCCAAACGATCCCACCGACGATCTTGATTTTGTGCTCTACCGCCTTCCAAATGGCCCAGGTGATTGTACCGGAAAAATAATTGAACGTTGCATGGGAGCAGGCGACCTTGATCCCAACAGTCCGTGTATGGGTCCAACTGGACTAAATGCAACGGCCACCGATATCAGTCAACCCTTTGGTTGCCTGCTAGGGATGGACAATTGGCTTCGTTTCTTGACTTTGGTTCCTGGTGAAACATACGCCCTGGTAATCAATGACTTCACCTCAATTGGCAACGGCTTTAGCATCCATTGGGGTGGCACGGCGCTTTTTAAAGGAGGAGCCACTGCCAATTTTATGACAGATGAGCCCGATAAAAAGATCTGTCTGGGTGAAGCATTATTAGCGACAGACTCCTCTTTTACAACTGATGGGGTAATCACGAACTGGTTCTGGGATTTCGGTAATGGGTCAATTGCCGACTCGGTCGTTGGCCAAGGCCCAAGGACAGTTCAATATCAAACACCAGGCCCCAAAATAATAATACTCACGGTTACAAATGATGAGGGATGTGCAGCACAAGACACTGCTTTCGTACTGGTAGAAGCATGTTGCACGCTGGATGCCTCTGTGAGCGTGGAACCTGGTTGCCCAGCGCCCAACAATCCCGCAGCCATTGCTACGGTGGATGTTCAAAACGGCTTAGATCCCCTGACGATCACTTGGAGCAATGGGCAAGCCGGTGATAGCGATACCACTTCTTTTGCTACATCAGGCAATTATTACGTTTTGGTGGAAGACGCCAACGGCTGCAAAGACAGTTTGACATTTTTAGTGAACACTCCGCTAAATGTCAGTGCCATGTTCCCGCCCGACGACACGATTTTGCAGGGCGAAACCGTTATACTTGGAATTACAGCCCTACCGGCCAATTCGCTTACGGTAACCTGGACAGATAACGAGGGCACCGTCCTTACTGGCCCGACCATTACCATCACACCACAAGAAACCGTCCATTATTTTGTAGTGGTGAATAACACGGGCTGCATTTTCAGCGATTCGGTGAGCGTAATTGTGGACAAGCCAAAATACGAAAGACCAAACGCCTTTACACCCAATGGCGACGGCTCCAACGACACTTTTGGCCCAGTGATCATAGGCCATACGTTCATTCAATTGGAAGTGTGGTCGCGCTGGGGCGAAAAAGTTTTTGACTCCATCAGCGCGGGCAAGCACATCTGGGACGGCACAATCAATGGTGAAGTCGCGCCTTCTGATGTGTATGTGTACCGGATGCGGGTACGTCTGGTGAGCGGGGAGGAAAAAGTGGACAAAGGAGACGTGACGCTGCTGAGGTAAAAGATTAACTTCATTTCCCTAGCTTCGCTCGCAGCATCTTCTCCAATGCGTTCAAATCCTCCGAAACCCGAAATTTCAGTGCCAGCACCGAAAAAATCAAGGCAAAGAACCCCGATCGAAGCAAGAGGTCGAGCAAAGCGTATCCAGAGATGGGTATGAGATTGGCTACAAAATAAGTTGCTAAAGCAAGGCCAATGGCCTTCAAGGTATCCTGCGTAAAAGGGAAAAGCCGGAATTTTAACCAAACCAATCCCAGGCTTATGGCATTATAGCCCGTGATGCTTAGGAGTGTTGCCAAGGCCGCTCCCGTTATTCCCAGAATCGGTATAAGCCAGATGCTGAGCAATACGTTAGCCGCTGCCAGTATCCCGAGCGAAAGCAACGAATAACGGTAATACTGGGAGTAATAAACCATGTAATTATTCAGTCCGGTGCCGATTTCCACCACTCTGGATAAGCCAATGAACAAAAACACCCATTTCCCAGCGGCCAACTCATCCCCTTTCGGCAACAAGCCAAACAGGCTGTCAATCGAAATCCAGATGCAGCCAAACAGCAGCAAGCCGGCCAATAAAAGGTTGATGGACACGCTTTTATAAAGCTTTTCCAATTCAATGCGGTTGTCCTCGGCCAAATACTTCGCCACAGAGGAGACACTGGCCCCATACAGACTCTTGGCTGGTATTTCGAGTACTGTACCCAGGTAAGCCGCAATGGCGTACACTCCCGCAGCTTTTACCGCGCTGAGCGAGCCCACCATGAACACATCGGACTTTGCTGCCACTAGCAGGGCAAAACCGCCAAATGCGCCAAACCCAATAAACTGCAACATCTCCCGGCGCAGTGCGGGCGTGACAAAAGCCCAATTAGGCCGCCAGTGCCATTCGCCAATATGCCGTAAGTATAGGATCAGTCCGGTCGTCACCAGAGCCGCATGAAGCAATAGACCGGTCATCGCCGTGTTCAATGGAAGCCATTCTTTCCATACGGCAATGAGCAAAATAGGCAGTGCAAGTTTCTGAGAAAAGTCCAGCAGAAGAGAAGGGACAACGATGCGCTTAAAATTGGATGAGTACACAGCCAATACACTGCTCGTAATATAGCAGAAAGCGAGCGGGAAGCCCATCCACAAATATTCCCGAAGCAAGGGTGATTTGGTTTCCAATACCGTGGAGAACGACCCCCAAAACGCCCAGGCAATCAATCCACAAAATGCACATCCCATGGCGCACAAAGCAATCAACAGGGGCAAAAAACCATTGTGCCCGGTAGATTTGTCTTGAAAACGTGGGAAAAAGCGAATCGCCACCGAATTGGCGCCCAACGACAAAATCGGTAGACCAACCATACCTACTGACAACAAAACCTGAGCAAGCCCATAAGCCTCCAACGCATGAGGGTAAACAAAAAACGTGCTAACGGCGCCCACACCCAAGCCCACCACATTGACGGCGGAATGCTTCAAACTTTGCCTGCGAATGACACCCATGACAATTGATTCGATTTGGCCGATTGATTCGATTGCGAAGGCGCTTAAACCGTGATTTAAAAGGGAGCACCAATCGAATCAATCCCTCCATCGAAACAATCGAATCAATCGCTT
>JACMMM010000390.1 GCA_014379065.1 Saprospiraceae bacterium | reverse complement strand
GTCGTCGTGGCGTTGTGTGAAATAATACTTCTCTTTTCAAAAATCCACCCGATACATTTCCGCCAATTGCCGCTCATTCAACGAAGCTGGAATCCGGCGAAAAAGACCGTTGCGCAAAGTAATGGCGAGCGGATTGCTCCACTGTGCGACTTTCCCCAGACTCCAGGAGCGGTTTACAATCATACTCGTGCGTTTTAAACGCCGTTGTTCAAAAGCACGGAAAATGTCTGCGGGCAACGCATCGCCCATCTTTTCCCATTGATCCAGGAGTACCGCGGCATCTTCAATGGCCTGACAGGCGCCTTGGCCCATGTTGGGCGTGGTAGCGTGTGCGGCATCGCCAAGCAGCAACACCCGACCGTAGGCAAACTGCTTGATCGGCGCAATGTCAATGATGTCGTTCCAGATAAGTTGCTCGTTGCGCGTGGCTTTTAAGATTTGGGGAATTGGCGCATGGAAATCCTTGAATCGCGCGGACAAATCATCCACCATCACCGTGCGCATGGTCGGATCATTTTGGGGCGCGTTGATGCAAAGAAACCAGTAAATCTGCTGGTGTTTCAAGGGCACGATCCCGAAACGCCCCGCCGCCGCCCAGGTCTCTGAAGAGCCGGACAGTTCAATACCGGGGTTCTGGATGACCGCCCTCCAGCAAGTGTAGCCCGCATAACGCGGCTTGCTGGCGGGTATCAATTGTTGGCGTATGGCGGAGTGAATCCCATCAGCCACCAACACCACATCCGCGTTGTGCTTTGTGCCATCCTGAAAATAAAGCGTGGCACTTTTTTCGTCCTGTTTGATCCCCACAGCCCTTTTCCCGGTGATGATATCAAGATCTCCCGTTGATTGCAATAAAATTCGCTGCAATTCGCTGCGGTGAATGGCAAAGTTGTTCACGCCGTAACGATCGCTCAATATTTGGCTATCCGCCACCGTGATTGGCTGGCCGTTTTGGTCTAAAATGGAAAAAGTATTGAGCAATTGCCCAGCGGGTATGACTTTATCCGCAATGCCGATGCGTTCCAATGCTTTGATCGCATTGGCAGCCAATACCAAGCCCGCGCCCAAGGCTTTAATTTCGGGAGCAGATTCAAAAATGCTGGGGCGAAACCCCAATTTGCGGAGCGCAATGGCTGTAGTGAGCCCGGCAATACCACCGCCTACGATGGCGATGCGTGGATTTGAATTTTTCATTGTGCAATAATATTGAATGGTTGCTATATCCTTACGTATTGATGAATCAATTGCTGGTCAATACCCCTAATTACTGCAAGTTGTTTCAACCAGCGCATAAGGGGTTCTAAGAACCTAAAAAAACGGGGCAAATTGGTGTCGCTCCAATGCACGAGCATTGCCAGATGGAAAGGGTTGTAGGGGATGCCTTTTTTGTTCGTCTTGCCATCGCGGGCAAGGCCATAAGCGACTTGCAGGCTGATTTCCAGACCCTTGCTGGCGGTATCCAACAAGACATGCGCTACGACTTTTTCGGTGCTCGAAGGGTTGAAAAAACAGTGTTCGTCTCCGGCTTTTACCCGCACGGATTCCCCGACCTCCAAAAAGAAACGCTCATTACCCAATTGCAGCCCCAAACGGCCTTCGCGTACGGTAAAGATCTCGTCGAAGGATTTGTGGGTGTGCAATTCATTGTAGCCGTTGGGAGCCAGCTCGAGGAGCATGGCGGTGTACTTGCCGTCGGTTTCGGCAGAGGTTTCTAGGAAAGTAACCCGATCCTTGATGATAGGATTTTCGATAATGCGGGGTGCTAGGGTTTGCATGACACGTTCTTTTTTTTGAAAAAATGTGCTGCAAAAGTGTTGGCCGACCCTATCGGCAACAAGTCGGACTGTTATGAACCGTCGGGAAAATGGAATGAACTGGAGCGGATTTTTGAGACATACAGTTCATGCAGCCAAAGCTACAATTCATACCACTCGCTATATTTTGGATTCCGGAGGCCGCGCTACATTTGTCCTCATGACAACAGTATTTTCTGATAAGCTCAACGACAAGTACCTGCGCCTGTGGGGCATACCGCTGATATCGCTTTCGGGCCTGTTGGCCTTGATGCGATTTTATTTTGAAGGACGCTGGGATTTGTTTGGATGGTACTTTTTGGGGAGCGTCATTTACACCACCTTCACTTGGGAGATTTGCCGCTGGATCCTCAAACGAGTTCGGCGGCGCATACCTGGCCTGGAGTACACCAAGCAGCGATTGGTACTCACTTTTATATTTTTTATGCTGGTAGCCGGGATCGGAAATGTGTTTGTAAAATTGACCTTCCTTCATTTCGGGCTGAAGCCGCCTTCCATGGCCAACAAATCCTTTTTTGAATGGTGGTTGATCAACTTCCCCTCGATTCTGTTTTTTGTCCTCCTCCTGAGCTGCATTTACGAGGCCATTTACTTTTTTGATCAATACAAATTCCTTCGCCAAAAAGCCCAGCTACTCAGAAAACAACAGGCCCAGCAACAGTTGGACGCTTTAAAAACCCGGGTCAACCCACACTTTCTGTTCAATTCGCTCACCACTTTATCCGCCCTTATTGGCGAAGACCCACAGCGCGCCGAGCATTTTGTGGACGAACTTTCAAAAGTCTATCGCTACCTGCTAAAAGCCGGACGCCAGTCAACCGCCGCCCTTGGCGAAGAGTTGCAGTTTGCAGCGTCCTATTCCTTTTTGCTAAAAAGCCGTTTTGAAGAAGGGGCCTTTACGTTTTCCGATGGTCGGAGCGACTCCAAGGCATCCCGACCCTCAGAATCATTAGACCGAAATATCCCCCTGCTTACCCTTCAATATGCGCTGGATTATCTCGTGCGCACTCAAAACACTCCCTTGCACATTCAGATCTATGCGCTGGAAAACCAACTCCGCATTGCTTGCGAGAACCACCCCAAAACCCTGTCGTTCGATGTGGACGACAACGACTGGCGGCAACTTGAAAGCAATGGCGCCCAACAAGAAATACAAGAAGGCCAATTGGCAATCCTTATTCCATTCACGCCCGATCCCTTGAAAAAATGAAAGAGCGCCTCCTTTTTTTATTCCGTCATTATTGGGTAGAAATGATTGTTATCCCACCTTTTTTGGTAGCGTTGTGTTACTATTTCTATGGAGATGCCTACCTGAATTCGGGGTTAAACTTTGTCCGTATGACATTCCCCTGGCTTTTTATGTCGGTCATGTCGCCGATAGCCTGCCATTGGGTGCGTCGGACCACGTTGCAGAAATTCAAGAAATTGGAGGACTGGCCCAAGCGCGTCGTGTGGAGCCTTTTGGGGTATATGTTTTTTACTGCAGGCTTTGCTAAAGTCACTTACTGGCTGTTGAGCACGACCCGATATGCCGAGCTCGTGCCTTCGGAAAAAAACTTCTACGGCTTACTGATTTTGGTGTCCATGTGTGTGTTGATCACCGCCATGGCGTACGAGGGAATCACCTATTTTGGCAAATGGAAGGATGCCATTACCGAGACCGAGCAAGTGGAAAAACTCCACCTTGAAAGCCAGTTTCAAAGTTTGCAGAGCCAACTCAACCCGCATTTTTTGTTCAACAGCTTGAATGTGCTGTCGTCGCTCATTGCAGAAAATCCGCGTCGGGCCGAAGATTTTGTGGACGAACTTTCCAATGTGTACCGATACCTGCTTCGGGCCAACGAACGCGAGTTGGCGTCCGTTGGCGAAGAACTTCGCTTTATTCGCTCTTATTTTCACCTCTTGGAAACCCGGCACGACACGGGTGTCTCCATGAAAATTAATGTTGGGCCAGAAAATTTTGACAAAAAACTGCCAGCGCTTGCACTTCAAATTTTGGTGGAAAACGCGGTGAAGCACAATCAAATAAGTCCTGAAAAGCCATTGCATATTGAGATTGTTGAGGAGGTTGGGATTGTTGAGAGTGTTGAGGCGTTGAGAATGCGCGCTCAACGTTCCCAACACGCTCAACATGCTCAACCCACAATCATTGTCCGCAACAACCTCCAGCGCAAAGCAACCCGTCCGCAATCTAACAACGTTGGTCTCGACAACCTCCGTCAGCGCTATGAATTGCTGGGGGTTTCGGGTTTTGACGTTAGCGACGATGGGGAGTATTTTTCGGTGACGCTGCCGGTGATTGGAGTTTCTGGGTAAATATGGGTCATCCCAAATT
>JACMMM010000389.1 GCA_014379065.1 Saprospiraceae bacterium | reverse complement strand
GCGCAATCGCTCGTGAGCGCTGCGCCTGCCTTGCTCCAAATTACCATTGATGGCGCTGTTGTGGGAAACCCGTTCCAGCTGCCGACCGCTACCTGCGATTGGCGTCAGTTTTGTGCGTCCTGGAAAAGTGGAAATAGCCTCAGCGCAGATATCTGCGTTTATAATCTGAACATAGCGGCGTCAGGCAATGATTTCGCGCTGGATGATTTCAGTTTCACCGAATGCAAGCCTGCCCCTTGCCAAGTCAGCATCAATGTGACACAAAACGCTGATTGCACCGTCACGGTTTGCGCCGTAACCACAGGCCCTCAACCCGTGTCTTACCAATGGTGCGATGGGCGCACGGATGCTTGTTTTACCACCTCACAAATACCCTGCGTACCCACAACCTATTGCGTGACAGCCACTTGCTCCAATAGCACCACTTCATCAGCCACCGTGGTTTACACGATTCAGGATATCACTCCACCCGTGGCGGTGTGCAACTTGGGCATTGGGATAGACTTGGGGGCGGCTTGTACATTCCAGGTCACGCCTGCCTTTGTAGATGGCGGCTCGACGGACAATTGTGGCATCCAATCCATGAGCGTCAGTCCGGCAACATTGGCGGCCTGCACCAACACCATTGTTACTTTGACCGTGACAGATTGGTGCGGCAACACGAGCACTTGCACGATGGGGATTCAAACCATTGAAGGGGTGCCACCCATCATGACTTGCCCGGCAAACACGACAATCATTGGGACGGTTGGGCCAAACGGGCTTTGTACAGCGGCATATCAACCGGCAAAACCGCCTGCCTTAGACAACTGCGACCCTTCGGTGACGGTGACACACAATGCCCCTGCGGTGTTGCAACAAGGCCCGAACACCATTACCTGGACCGCCACCGACGATTGTGGCAACCAAACCACCTGCACCCAAATCGTGACCGTGCAATGCAGCTGCGACTGCGTGGACAACCTGGTGACCAACGGAAGTTTTGAAAACGGCGCGGCAGGATTCCCCAATGCGCTCGATCAAATAAACCAATGCTCAGGCTGGTACGCGGCGGCCAACAACCCGGCGGCCAACAACATAGGTGATTGGTATTGGGACCCTTCTTTCCCAGGCTTTTACCTGGGCCCTGGCCAAACCCCGCTCCCTGCACATTGTGGCGAGAAATACGCAGGTTTTTTCCTGAATACCTGCGAAGGCATCACGACCCAACTGAGCCAGACCATCACACAAGGATGTTCTTATGATGTTGGTTTCTGGTGGACCCCTGCGGTTACGCCAACCACTTCATTCTCTTTTTATGCAGTGATGTCGGGCGGAAACTGCACGATGTATCACCCCAGCGGTAGTTGCAGCCACCAGTGCAACGGTGACCAACACGTCATTGTAAATGTCACCCCCAACCATTTCGCAGGCACTTGGTACCACCATACCATGACCGTCACCAACGCCTACCCGAATGTGGGTTACATGACGTTCACGGCGGCACAAGGCGCTCCCAATGTGAACAACTACATTTTCGTAGACGATGTGTGCGTGAAGAAAATTGCTGAGCCTTGTTCCGTGACGGCCAGCATCATTTGTTATCCGGAAAACCCCATAGCTTATACCGCGCAAGCCACCTTGGGCTGCGGTTCGTTGGTGACACAGGTGGACTGGTATTTTGATGGGAATGGACCGAACAGTAGTTGCTGCCTGAACAGTATCCTTCATCCCTTTACAACTATTGGGTGGCATACAGTGTGCCTGGTCGTGACCGCTTCCAATGACGGCGGCCATACGATCTGCAAAGACACGATGTGCAAAGAAGTGTTTATTGACCATGTTCCGCCCACCAAGTGTGAGAAGGTTTTGGTAAACTGGCAAAAATTACACACCGTTGATTTCCTGTGCTGCTATGCTTTACAATTGGATAATTTGGAACAAGACTGTTTCACTGAAATCGAATTGACGCTGAATTCCGGCACATTTGCCAATGCTTCCATTACGCTTGGATGGACCGTAATCGGGAATTTGAACAGCAACCAAATTACGCTCATCCCTACCGGAGGTGGTTTTTTACCGGCAGGATATTTTAGCCCGCTCACACTCTGCAATCCGGGCGGCACGGGGCCCTATAACCTGACCGTGAACCTTTTATACGGCTTGCCGCCCAGCGAGGAAAAATGCGAAAAGAACTTCCCATTTGATTGTCCTGACACGCCGATTGATTCCTGCTGTTTGGATTTCGACCTTTTCTGCCAGAATGTGATGAACGCCGTCAGCGTAACAGTAGATAACGCTAACTGCAAAGCCACGCTCAACATAGGCACTTTACCAGCTTGCGACTATATCGAGAAAATCATCTGGGGCGATGGCACCCAAACCACGGGCAACTTCGGCCCTGGCAGTATGCCCATGCACACCTATGCGCAAAGTGGCACCTATGTCATCCAGTATCTCGCTATAGAAGTGAACCCACATACGGGGCTGATCTGTTTTGAAAAGTTTTTGGCTGAAACGATTGTGGTGGTATGCAATGAATGTTGTAAGGATGAACAAGCGTTCCAAGCTGCTGCTTCAGCGGTGCAAATCAGTTCGGTCTATGGAAATTGCACCATCAGTGTAAATGCAACTAACATGAACGATTGCCTCCGAATTACCTGGAATTGGGGAGATGGTTCTCCTACAGAAGGCCCCTACTCGGACAATACTCCACTGACCCACACCTATTCAACCTATGGACTTTTTGTGGTGAGTTGCACCATTTCTGAAGTAGACCAATTTGGCAACCCCTGCTTTACAATCGCGTTTTCACTGCCTCAACGGGTGGAATGTTATGTTCTTTGCCCGGATTGCGAGCACAACCTAGTTCAAAATCCTGGTTTCTTTGAAGGTGCGGTTGACGGCGAGTTGGGCGCATCCGGGGCTTCCAATAATTGGCAGACGGCGAATAATAGTCCAGATGTCTCTGCCGGAATTTTCTGCTGTGATGCCTATGGAATTCAAATGTGGGGAAGCCAAGATAAAGGAGAGGCCATTTGCCAAACAGGGTTCAACTTCCTGCCGACAAAGACTTATTCGATAAGTTTTTCGGCATATTATGATCAGCCTTCCAGTGTGGCGCCTTATGTGCAATTTGGTTTTTATGCTTCAAGCGGTTGCGTTAACCCATTCCCCAATTGTGTCGGATGTGAGACCATGGGTGTGAGCGTTCAGATTACAGACCAAAACTGCGTGACATACACCTTGCCTAATTGGACGCCTACAGCCAGCTACAACGCCCTCATTATCAAGGCCCTCACGGCAAATCCATGGCCAAATTTAGGTTTTGGGCGCATTGACAATATTTGCATCCAGGAGGTGCCTCAGGGCTGCGTTTGTGGTGCCTTCTCCGATATTTTCGCCCGAACTGGGCCAGGAGCACCGAGCCAAGCCATTTTCTGCGGTGCCGACCCAATTACGCTGATTTGCCCGCCAGGCGGCGGCAGTTTCAACCTGACCGGGGCTTACCAATGCCAGGGCACAGACTGCCCGACGGATTATTTAATGAACTGGTCACTTTCTGGGCCAAGTGCACCGCAGTCGGGAAGCGCCACGGTCAATGGCAATTTCTGGGGAGTCACTTTGCCGCCCACTTATTTCACGCAGTCGGGTCTTTATACCCTGACGCTGAACGCTGAATGCGGCGGCCAGATCTGTCCCTGCATCCTGTATTTCAACGTTGACTGCGCAGATGTCTGTCCTTGCGATACTGCGAATTTCCTGGCAGATTTGACTACCGGCTTTTCAACTACCATTTTCAGCAACTCATGCAATACCTGTTTTACACCTATTAATCTTACGGATTGCGATAAGGTAGAATGGTTTTTTGATGG
>JACMMM010000037.1 GCA_014379065.1 Saprospiraceae bacterium | reverse complement strand
GGTTGCCACCGACGGAAACAAGATTTTCTAGCCCAGTCGTGGCAGTTAAATTAGGGTTATATGAAATTTCAAAGTCGTTCCTGACGGATTTGAGGCTACTTAATCCGTTTAAATTTTCCAAAGTATTGTTTTGAGCAATTTTAATATCGTGACCCACCGTGCGAAGGCTGTCCAGTCCGCTTAAACTGGTCAGGTTGTTGTTGAATTCAATTTCGAGGTCATAACCAATTTGCTTCAAACCACCCAAGCCAGTCAAATTGATCAGCTTGGTGTTGTAAATTAAACATTCCCCACCAATGGAATCTATCTGGTCTAAACCGGTTAATTGGGTGAGTTTGTTATTGGTTTGGATATAAAGCCCCCAATCAACGGAACTGATGTTGTGCAATCCTTCCAAACTGCTCAGATTATTATTGCCGCCAATACTCAAATATCCTTTGATGGAGCTCAGGTTTTCCAAGCCGTCCATGTTGGTTAGAGAATCATTGGATGAAATACCAAGGGAGCCGCCAAGGGAGTTAAGTTTTTGCAAGCTGGTCAGGCTGTTCAAGGCGGTGCCCACAATTTCCATTTCGCCACCAACACTGACGAGATTTTGAAGTGCGTCTATGTTATTTAACATTGGGTTGACGGAAATGGAAAGGCGGCCACCAATGTGCGCCAGCTGGCCCGTGTCGCCTAAACTCACCAAGGCTGGATTCGTATATACAAGATAGTTATCGCCGACAGAAATGAGTTTGGCTAATGGACTTAAATCTGCCAGCAAGTCATTGGAAACAATTTCGAGGCCACCAACTGAAACCAAACTATCCAATCCGCTCAGGTTGGAAAGGATGGGGTTTTCAAAAATGGCAAGATAGCCGCCAATGCTCCGCAGTCCGATTAATCCATTCAAGTTGTTGACGTCCACTCCGTTAATGACCACATCTCCAGAAATGTCAGTACACCCAGGATAGCTGATTTGGAAATTATCAATCTCAGTTTGAGTGGTAAAATAAATCTCGGTGGGGCATTGTGCCAAAAGGAATGGGGTGCTGGCAAAAACCAGCGAAAGGACGAACATTGTTTTTTTCATTGTAATTGTACTTTAGGGTGAATACAAGGTTTTCAATCGGCCTAACCCTAACGCGTCAAAATTAGTTTCAGGCGAAAATTCCAACTGGGATTGCAGGCACACGAGGTAGATCCTGCAATCCCAGTGGTGGCAAATAGGCAATTCGGAAACTGAGGTGGATTTACAATTTTGCCAGTGATAAAACCTTCCGCGCTGTGTCAGTTTGCACCACAATACGGTACACACCAGCAGGCCATTCTGCCCCTTGGATGGGGAATTCGTGCTGCCCTTCCGACAATGTTTTTTTAGAAAAAATCCACTGTACTGTACGGCCGTCGGCGCTTGTCAGCCAAGCCGAAATCTCGGTTTCAGCCTTCAAATCGAGCGTTAACACCGTAGACTCCTGTACCAAGCTCGGTGCGAGTTGGGCCGACCAGACAAGCGGCTCGGTCTTTTGGCGGTCGCCTGTTTCCGACGGCGTGGTGAAGGCATTGCAAGGCTCAATTTCAGCATTGAAAATCGTACCCGACGGCGCGTGGAAGCCCGGCATTAACCGGATCAGGTTGGCCTGATAGTGTACAGCAACACTGTCGGCCAAAGTAGCCGTAGAGGATATGAAAATTTCCGCGCCGAACGTGTAAAAGCCCGTATGGGTACCCGTCAGCACATGAAAGGGTGCACAATCCCTTCGGCAAGTAAGGTAGCTGCGCTGGGTGAACAGTGAATGTAGGAGCATTCCCCGTTGTTGGGCGGAGAAATGTTTGTCGTAACCATTGCAATTGGAATAAGACATGATATTCTTAGCATCAGGTTTAAGGGCAACGCCGCAGCCATCGACCCTCGCAGAAGGATCACAATCATCCCAATAGGCGTGATTGTTGAGGTGATCGGCAGGCGTATCCCAAAGCAAGTCACCATTGGTTTTGCAGTTGAAGCAGGGGTCGTTCTCGTCTCGGGTGACGTTTTCGTCCAGCCCCTGAAAAGTGTGAAACAGGCTAAAATAATGCCCCAGTTCATGCCCAAAGTGGTAAGGGCTGCCAGCATTGTCAATATTCATGATGATCCAATCCTTGCAGAAATCTTGAGCCCAATTGGGAAAAGAGGACCAACTATAACCGTCTGTATTTACCCAGTAAACATTGATCACACCCAGGACCTTGTACAGGCCAGTAAATTGGTATTCAGGTGTAGTTTCGTCGCATTCATTAGGGGAGCCATGGATGAATTTGTGGTTGAACCAATCGTTGTTTACGATAATATGCGGCGCGTCACATTGAAAAAACTGGATATGGGCCGGGGCGAATTTGGCATTGGCGTAGTCAAGTTCCTTGGCAACGGCGGCCTCTGTCAGGCCGCCGCCAAACTCATGCCGGAGGAGGTGAAACTGTACCCCCACATAATAGGTGGTGGTGGTGTCGTCGCGTTCCTGTGTGGTTTGAACGTTAATGGCTTGTACGGCTTGCCGATATTGTTCCCAATCGGCAGCTGTGGGTTCGACACCGCATTTTTGCGCAGTTGCAAACTGGGCCGTCATCAATGCTGCCAAAAGCAGGAGATAAATTTTATTTTTCATGACTGAAAGTTGTTGCGTGGAAGAAATAATGCGTGGTGTTCAAGGCTAGGCAATGCACACGGAATACAGGGCGTCACACGGAGAAGCGCAGCATTGGATCATTTATGAGCCGTTTCGAGCCGTGCTACTTGTACTTTTAGCGCAGTGTTTTCTTTGTCCAATTGGATGATATACAGGGTGAGCTCCTCCACTTTTTGCATCATCTCGGTCATTTGCTTGGCGACTTGCAGGCCGTCTTTTTGAATCTCCGATGCGGGGGTCACATCAGGCAGATGCTTGTTCTCGCGGATAAACTGCTCCACTTCAGCAAGCGGGCGAAGCCTGAAATCGTCGTTGAAAACATAGTCGGCCCAGCCCGATTCTACGCGCACTTCTTTTGCGCGTATAGCACCGTTTACGGAGAGTTTATAGGGGTAGTCCGTCGTTGTGCCTATGCCCACATTGCCGTTGGCAAATACGGTTAGTTGATTCGCCCCTCCGGTAGCCAAGTTGATATTTCCCGTGGCGCTGGCTGAATTAGCGGTTGCTATATTGATGTTTCCGCTCAGGTTTGTACTTGCAGAACGGATCTCCAAGTCGTTGTTGCCAGAATAAATGCCCATATATCCCTTTGTGATCGCTACTCCGCCTGGGGGCGTTGTCAATAAAGAAATATAATTGCTGGCCTGAGTGGATTCTAATCGAAGTATGTTAGCGAAAGATCCTTTTACAGTTAGTTGAGCGCTTGAACTTGGGCTCACCGTGCCGATACCAACAATGCCCGTTGTTGGCATGATCGTAATGCGCTTTACGCCCTCGGTTACCAGGTGCAATTTGGAACCATTGCCTGAGCTCGTGCCAAATTCCATATCCGTGCTGCTCATACTGGTATAACCTTTCTTGACCCCCATAATAAGATATTCCATCGTGTTGACCGATGCGCCAGATTCTATTTGAAGCGGCGTGGAAATGGTGGAAGAACTTTTTACATGCAGCGTGGCATTGGGGCTTTGAATACCGATGCCAACATTGCCAAAGTTATCTACGGTCAGACGCCGAATGTTGTTCGTAACCAGGTGCGTTTTCCCTCCCGTACCACCGACGGTCCCGATTTCCAGATCACTGTCACTGGCACCTGCATAAGCCTTATTGCCCGTGGAGGTGTAGAATTCCATTCTTGTGGCGTTGGTGGCCGACTCGAGGCGAAACAGGGAAAAATTTGAACCTGTGCCTTTTACATGCAATTTCAAGGCGGGGCTGGTAGTCCCGATGCCGATGTTGCCCGAGGTGTCTACAGTCAGTTTCGGGAAAAAACGAATGGAGAGATGCACCTTACCATTGGGGTTGGTGTTGCTGGTGCCAAATTCCATATCATACGGGCTATTGATAAGGCCCAAATAACCTTTGTATGTCCCGGCTGTATAATAAGACATCCAGTTGTAATCCTGCGTAGATTCCATGCGAAACGGATTGACTGTTCCGCTTTTTACATGCAGTTGGGTGGCTGGAGTAGATATCCCGATGCCGACTTTTGCATTGATGTTAGCGGGGTAAATGACGCTGTTGTTATTATTGCCGCCCCATTGTTGCCCCGAAGCGGGTTGGATAAAGCAAAAGATCAGCGTAGCAAGCAAGGCTGTAGCAATTTGCGAGAGATTTTTCATGATTTGAATTAGTTTAAGAAAGTGAAAAATGATAGAGCCGGTCCAATTACCTGTTTACGATGAGTTTCAAGGTTTTGTTCAAGACAGTTGATTGCAATCGAACCAGATATACTCCGCTTGTCCATTGATTTGTCGGCAATTCCATCTCTTGGTAGCCGTTGTCCAAAACACCCTCGAATGCCCAGATTTGTTTTCCTGTGATATCGAACACTTCTACCTGAGCAATCTCCGTTTGGGCCATTTCTATGGACAGCTGAGCGGGCTGGTTACCTATTACCGGATTGGGGAAAAGTTTTGCCTCGGAGGAAGCGAACACCGGAACTTCGTTTTCATCCGAACGGCCTTCTGCATCGCCTCCGCCAAACGGTACGCCGTCGCATCGCTGCTGGATGAAAATTCGGGTTGTCCTGTTTGGGGAATCTGTATTCCAAGAAGTAACCGCTACTTTGTTGTTGCCTTTCAGCGTAGTGGTCATCCCCGAAGCAACCGCAGTCAAGAAAGGCACTTCGGGGCAATCCGCCAGCCCGAGTTTGCCAGTGCTGTTTGTGCGGATGGCATGTTGGTTGTAATAAGCCGAACCGCCAAAAAGGCTGGCGCCGGTTATGAAATAACCTGCGGGGGTTGCTGAGGATGCCGGGATGCGTGAGATGCTTTCGCTGACATTATATATGGGGTCAGAGGCATTGTAATAATGAGCCCAAGTGGCGGCCGATCCTGCGGCGAAGGGCAGTTCCATAGCGAATGTCCGATTAATAAACAAAGAAGGGTCGCTGGGTTTTGAGAAGCCCAAAATACTGCCGCAAACAACAGCTCGGGTACCGCTCGAATGCAAACTGAGCGATACGCCCCTTGCCACGAAACCGCCGTACCACAATCCTGCAGCGTTGTAGATGGCTCCGGTGCCCGCTCCACTTGATGCGTTGGCCCGCACCACCCAAACGTTGGGGTGACCGTCAATGCCTTTTTGGCCCACTACCATGTACTGTGCAGGGTCGAACTCATTGGCAGCGGGCTTGTACACGACATCCAGCCCTTCATCCTGCGCATCAATAGAATTGTATGTCTGCCTCCAGATTTCAGTCCCCGACTGAGCGTTCACGAGGAAAAGAAAGGTGTGATAGTAACTCGGACCGGCTTTGGTGTATTTGCCGGTGACGGCTATCACAGCGACGGGGGGAGCACCCGGGTTAGGCGACGGGCGCATGCCATTGCATGCCTCGGCAGGCTCAAAACTCAGCCCCAGATCCGAGCCGTAGCGGTAGCACCAGAGCAGCGTTCCGTTATTGGCCATACTGAAACGCGCCATGACAATTTTGAAAAACCCGCTTTTGTTGGAACTGCCAACCACTACCACATCGCCGTTGGATTGCCGTTCTACGGATACGCCGCATTCATCCACCGCGACACCATCTACATTCGGAAGCATCTTCGTCCAGATCGGTGTGCCGTTCAGATCTGTCCGGATAAGGATCAATTGGCGGAGGCCGCCGGTCAGTTGCCGGGCACCCGTGATGAAATACCCAGTGTGCGTCGTCCCGGTGTAGTCCAGATCAATTGATTTTCCGAAATACTGAAAGCTGCCCTGTTGAATGGTGGCGAACATCTCCACAGCCCCTAATGCGTTCAGGCGTGTCAGGCAAATTTTGGAAGTACCAAAACTCAGCGTGTTGGCCAAGACGATGGATTTGTTGGCGGGGATCGGCTTCCCGTCCGTGGCTTCCTCTTGGTTTGTGATATTCCCGAAGGTACTTTCTTGGGCCTGTGCTGTTTGAAAATAGAAACAGCAGAAAATCAAGGCAAAAATTTTGAAAATAAGTTTCATGACTAAAAAAGTTTAGAGGTAAAGAATTTGAAAAAGGAAAAGGTGTCGTGGGGCCTACTTTCATGTATTTGCCCTTGTAGCATTAGGTGACACACCCCGACAGATTATTTTGGAAATTTTTTTTGTCGCCTGCAAAAAGCAGCAGTCAGATAGCATGCCGCCGCAAAAAATTCTGACAAGAATGATGCATCAGGCAACCAGCAGAATTACCTTTGAATCACTTTGCTGCCCCGAAATCTCGACTACTATGGAGCAATCGGACTATTTAGCGGCTATTTTGTCAGGCGATCGCATAACCCTGAGAAGGCTGTATGAACAGCAGCTCCCGGTCATTCGCAGCATTATCCGGCACTACGGCGGCTCCGAAGCCGATGCCAAGGACATCTTCCAGGATGCCGTGCTGCTGGTGTACCAAAAGGCCCGGCAGCCCGATTTTCAGCTCAGCAGCAAGTTCAGCGTTTACTTCTATGGCGTCTGCCGCAACCTGTGGCTCAACCGATGCACAAAAAATCTGCCACCGCAGAGGTCACCTTAACCGAGGATGCCAAATATATACCAGACGATAGCTCGCTCGAAGAGGATCTTATGAATGTAGAGCAGGGGAAACTCTTTTGGCGCGCATTCCGCCAACTGGGTGAAGATTGCCAGAAAGTCCTCGAATTGTTCTTCCAAAAAGTCCCCATGGAGGCCATTGCTACCCAAATGGGCTTTGGAAGTGAAGGCTATGCC
>JACMMM010000388.1 GCA_014379065.1 Saprospiraceae bacterium | reverse complement strand
TTATCATTTTTTTTGTTTTTTCAGTGTGGCTAATACTTCGTCAAGTTGATTAAACCGGGTTTCCCAGATTTTTCTTAATTGTTCTAACCAGATATCTATATCTTTCATTTTTCCAATTTCAAGGGAGTAGTAAATTTCCCTGCCTTGTTGTTCCTGTTTTACCAGTTCGCATTCTGTGAGTATGCGAAGGTGTTTAGAAACAGACTGCCGGGTAGTGTTGAAGTTGTCAGCAATGGCGTTCGGTGTCATTGCCTGCAATGCAATTAAGGTAATAATTGCCCGCCTTGTCGGGTCGGCTATTGCCTGAAAAATATCTCGCCTCATTTTGATCAAATTTTTAGTTGCGCAACTAATCGGTTGCAAATATATGCGCAGCCATTCGGTTTCACAAAATATTTTGCAAAATATTTTTCCAAAGAAAAAAGGAGGGAAGTTTGAAGCCGGGCCAAATCCCCGCTCACCCCTCTCTATCCAAACTCCGACAATGAATCGCCTCCGCGCTTTACCACGCCGGGGCCGCATACGCATTCTTTCTCGGGGTGGTTTTTGCGGCAACCAACATCGGTTTTCAATCCATTGCCGAGCAAGGTCTGGGGAAAGCCAACCCAGCGGCAACCACTGTAGTTTTTCAATCCACCGACGGAGGGCAGACGTGGCAGGAAGTCAGCACGGGACTGCCCGAAGATTTGCAGATCTGGGGAGTTTATACCGGCAGCGACGAAGTTTTTATAGGTACTCGGGACGGATTGTACCGCAGCAGCAGCAGCTCCGCTGCAGCCCCGAAATGGGAACAGGTACTTTTCCTGGATGGAAGTATCACAGATGTTTTCCCTGGTCGGAACGGGCTATTTGCCTGTAGTTACGAGCGCGGTCTTTTTCAAAATATACCGAGCACGGAGGTATGGAAAGCCATGAACTTGAAAGACAAGAAGGTCCGCACCGTTTTGGAAACCCCGGACGGAAACGTCTTCGTCGGCACCGATAACGGTATTTTCAAATCCGCAGACGGCGGGCAAACCTGGAAACAGGTCTTTGAGGAAGGTATAGTCCTGAACATCGTCGCCTCGGGTGGCGTGCTGATAGGTGGCGGTGTACGAGGCGTGCTTCGATCGACCGACGGCGGCGAACACTGGGATTGGGCTCTGGACGAAAACATATTGGCCAGGAAAACAGGACTCATCGGGGAACGTTTCGTCACCATTCTCGGCACCGAAGACCCCTCGAAGGTCATTCCCGAGGGCATTACGTATAGACTGCGTGCTTCCGCCGACGGTGGCAAAACCTGGCAGCGCATGGAGAAGCCCCTTGGGCCGATCCAGGGTGCATACGATATGGATAAGCGCCTTTCGGAGGCAAAGGATATCTACGACATCATGCAGTCAGGCAAATACCTCTTTTGCAGCTTCGACGTAGGCGTTTTCCGCTCCTCCGACCAGGGCAAAAGGTGGGAACTCGTGCTCCCTTCCAACGAAAAGTGGGTGTTCAATTTTGCCGTCTCGGGCCAAGTGATTTATGCTGTAAGAGCGAATGTTGGGTGTTGAAAAAACCGCGCGGTTTTCCCGGCATGCTTTCCTTTCGTTTTTCGGTCTTTGATAAAGGCCCAGTCTGGAAGATCGTCGAATCGGGCGGTGTACTGATTGGTAGCAGTGTTGAGGGATTGCTGCGTTCGAGCCGCTGGCGCAAAGGCTGCAAGCCTTGTGCCCAATATTCACGCCGGCATCACCCTCATCCCGCCCATCCCTCTCTATCCAAACTCCGATAATGTATCGCCTCCGCTAAATCCTCTATCCGAATATCCGGGCTACCTGCTAAATCCGCCGCCGTCCGCGCCACTTTCAAAATACGGTCATACGCCCGCGCAGAAAGTTGCAAACGTTCCATAGCCGTTTTCAGCAGAATCAACCCTTCCGGTGTCAGTTTGCACACTTCCCGCACCATGCGACCCGGCATTTGGGCATTGCTGTACACATCTTTTAAATCCTTGAAACGCTCGTCTTGCACGGCGCGGGCTTTGAGCACCCGCTTGCGAATTTCCGTGCTGTCGAGTTTGGCGCGTTCGGTGTTGGTAAGCTCATCGTAGCTTACGGGCGTCACCTCCACATGCAGGTCAATACGGTCTAACAAAGGCCCGGAAATCTTTGAAACATAACGTTTTACGACGCCGGGGCCGCACACGCATTCTTTCTCGGGGTGGTTATAATAGCCGCAGGGACAGGGGTTCATCGAAGCCACCAACATAAAACTGGCAGGGTACTCCACCGTAGATTTTGCACGGCTGATGGTGACGCGGCGTTCCTCCATGGGTTGGCGCATCACCTCGAGGGCGGTGCGTTTGAATTCCGGCAATTCATCCAAAAATAGCACCCCGTTGTGGGCGAGGCTAATTTCACCGGGCATAGGGTCGGAACCGCCGCCTACAAGCGCCACATCGCTGATCGTATGATGCGGGGCGCGGAAAGGCCGGGTGGTGATTAGCGCCGCGTGATCAGGCAGAATGCCAGAAACCGAGTGAATTTTGGTGGTTTCCAATGCCTCGTACAAGGTAAGCGGAGGCAGAATAGTCGGCAACCGCCGGGCCAGCATGGTTTTGCCTGCACCGGGCGGACCGATGAGAATGACGTTGTGCCCACCGGCTGCGGCGAGCTCAAGCGCACGTTTGATGTTTTCCTGACCTTTTACATCGGAAAAATCAACGTCATAGATACCGGTGGCATTGGCAAATTCGTCCCGCGTGTTGACAACCAGGGGTTTAATATCAGAAGTGCCGCCCAACACGTCTATGGCTTCAAGCAGATTTTCTACGCCGTAAACTTCCACATCGTTCACAATGGCTGCTTCCCGGGCGTTTGCCTTTGGCAAAATAAAGCCTTTGAAATTTTCTTTTCGGGCCTTGATCGAAATCGGCAAAGCGCCTTTAATAGGGCGCAGCGAACCATCGAGCGAGAGCTCGCCCATAATGATATAGTCCTCAAAGCCATCCGGAGGGATCAAGCATGCAGCAGCGAGCATCCCCAGCGCAATGGGCAGGTCAAAAGCAGAACCTTCTTTTCGGATGTCGGCGGGAGCAAGGTTGATGATGGTTTTGAGTCGGGGTTGTCGGTAGCCGGAGTTTTTTACCGCCGCCTCGATGCGCGGGAGGCTTTCGCGCACGGCACTATCGGGCAAGCCCACGATATAAATGCCGAGTTTGTCGGTGTTTCCCAAGGCACCGCCGCAGTTGGTTTCGACGGTAATCAATTGTGCATCAACTCCATGAACGGAGCCTGCGTAGGTTTTCACTAGCATTTGGAAGCGAGTTTGATTTACGTAAAGAAAAGACTTGTTTCAGAGGGGGCTGAAACAAGTCTTTTTGGAGATTATACTTAAAGGTATAAAAAGTAAATCAATTATGCGTTCAAAATTTTCCACAAAGTATCTTTCAATTCCTGCAATTTCTGATTGGTCATAGCAGAAATAAATATTACCTGAATGTCTTTGGGCAAGGTAGGGCGCAGCATTTTCTCCAAGTCTTCGTCAATCAAATCGGATTTGCTGATAGCGAGTAAACGGGGCTTGTCAAGCAAGTCCGGGTTGTATTCTTGCAGTTCGTTGATCAATATATTGTACTCCGCTTCGATGCTTCGGTCGGTGTCAGCGGGTATCATGAAAAGCAGGACGCTGTTGCGCTCGATGTGACGCAGGAACCGGTGTCCAAGTCCACGGCCTTCATGTGCTCCCTCGATAATGCCCGGAATGTCGGCCATGATAAAGGTCTGGCCTTCGCGCACTTTCACGATGCCAAGCTGTGGCACCAATGTCGTGAATGCGTAATCTGCAATCTTTGGTTTGGC
>JACMMM010000387.1 GCA_014379065.1 Saprospiraceae bacterium | reverse complement strand
TTTTTTCATGTAAAAAAAGAAGGTGGGTTGTGAAATCAGATTTGGAAAGACAAAGATGGGAAAAAAATGTCCAATATCCAACAAGGAATTTCCAAAGTCCAAGGAGTTGTTGGGCTTGGCTAATCACGTTGGCAGAACACCTTTGGATAACAACGAATCCCCCGAGCAGCGCTTACTTGGACATTGGACATTCCTTGTTGGACATTGGACATTTTTTTCCATCTTTGTCTTTCCAAATCTGATTTCACAACCCACCTTCTTTTTTTACATGAAAAAAGTTCTTTCCCTTTTAGTGCTATGGGCTTTTGCCGTAGCTCCTATTTTCGCACAGCACGGCAAAAAAGTGCCGCCTTTACCCGCCGAAGCTTTCCTGCCCGCCAGGGCTTGGCAGGCGGGAGCGAAGGCGGGTGAAACCGCTCCTTCTACTCCCTCTGTGCGTTTCAACTGGCCTGCCAAAGCCGTCGTGCCACTTGCAAATAACCCATTTGGCGTAGCCACTCCGAGGCCAAAGCCTATGCCACCGCTTCAGACCTCCAAGGTTTTTAAAACCTCCGAGGTCTCCGTCATGCGCGGCGAAAACGGTTTGCCCATCTTTTTTGAAGGCAAAACCGCAGCCTCTGGAAGTGCAGCGGAAAGCAAGCCTGTGGGTGAACGCGCGCTTGAATATTGTGCCAGCCTCAGCCCACAAGGTGTAGCCAAACCCGATGAAGAGTTTGTGCCGCAAACGGTACAAACGGACGAGCAGGGCAATACCCACGTCCGTTTGGAGCAGGTTTTCAACGGACTGCCCGTTTGGGGTGGCGAAGTCATTTGCCACACAAAAAGCGGCGCATTCGAGCGCATGAACGGGCGGTATTTCCCTACACCGAAGATTTCTTCCATCGTTCCTAAAATTAGCGCAGAAGATGCGATTTTGAAAGTCAAAACCGAAATCGGAATTTCAAAAGTCAAAACCAATTGGTCGACAGAAGATTTGAAACTGATTGACGGACAGCCGTTTGCGGCCACTTTGATTATTTTTCATCCAAAACAAAACCTTTCGGGCGAACGCCTTAGCTGGCACGTTGCAGCCCGCCCCAATATTCTCAGCCGTTCCGAATGGTTCGTGGATGCAATCACGGGCGAGGTGCTGGATCAATTTGAGCACACCTGCAATTTGACCGGACACTCCCACAATGCTATTGGCAACGACGTAAACATCAACAATCGTCAATCGTCAACCGTCAATCGTCAATCTGAAGTAGTTGACGGTCCCATAACCATCAGCGGCACCGACCTTTTGGGCGTGAACCGCAGTTTTACCCTTGGTGGCTGGCAAGTAACGGGTCAAGGCGTAGCGATGGAAGACGCGAGCAAATCCATGTTCAACGCTGGATCTTCCAATATGCCCGGCGACCCGGTTGGGGTGATCTTGACGCTCGATGGGGCTAATACATCGCCTGAAAACCAGAACTTCGATGCTACTCTTGTGGCATCGGCTAACACTACATTCAATAATACCAAGGCAATCAGTGCTCAATACAATGCCATCAAGAGCTTTGACTACTTCAAATCCAAGTTTGGCCGTGAGTCCATTGACGGTGAAAAAGGCAATGTAATTAGCATTATAAACGTCTCTGAATCTGATGGCAGCTCCATGGAAAACGCTTTCTGGAATGGCCAAGCCATGTTCTATGGCAACGGTGGCAGCACCTTTAGACCCTTGGCTCGCGGCCTCGACGTGGGTGGCCACGAGATGACGCACGGGGTCATAGAAAAAACCGCCAATCTCTTGTATCAGGACGAAAGTGGTGCCCTCAACGAATCATTCGCCGACGTGTTCGGCCAGATGATTGACGCCGACGCAAACGATTGGAAAATCGGAGAAGATGTGATGCAGAGCGGCGGTGGCTTACCCACTGCTTTGCGCGATCTTTCGAATCCGCACAATGGGCAGCCAACAAACAGCGGGTTTTGGCAGCCCAACCATACCAACGAACAAGTCTTGGGTAGCAGTGACAATGGCGGAGTTCACGCCAACAGTGGCATTCCGAATCGGGCTTTCTATCTTTTTGCCAGCAACGCTGCGGTGGGCACAGCTAAAGCCGAACAAGTGTACTACAAAGCATTGCGCGATTATCTGGTGAAGTCCAGCAAGTTTATTGACTGTCGTATAGCCATAATCCAAGCCGCCACCGATCTCTATGGCCCAACGGTGGCAAACGTAGCTGCCGATGCTTTTACCCAGGTAGGCATTGGTAGTAACACGCCAACGGGCAACTATCTTGGCCAACTGAACCCAAACCCAGGCACAGACTACATCCTTTGTACCAGCGATGACGGAGTAAAACTTGACCTGATGTCGGGTAATACTGGCCAGTTTATCAAGACTTTGTATTCACAGGGAATTAAAAGCCGTCCAAGTATCACGGACAATGGGATTGATTTTGTTTTCGTCAATGATGCAGGCCACATTATTTTGGGCTCGCTTAATTATCAAACGAATCCGATCAGTGTGGTTATTAGTCAATTTAGCCTTAACCCTGAATGGCGTAACGCGGCCATTTCTAAAGATGGGCGCTTCCTCGCGGCAATTGCCGAATTGCAGGAGCCATATATCTATATCCTTGACCTCGCGAGTGTTTTGGGTGAGCAGGAGACGTTTGAGCTCTATAACCCGACGTACTCTGAAGGGCTAATCACGGGCGACGTACAGTACGCCGATGTGCTCGAATTCGACTATTCTGGCGAGTATTTGATGTACGATGCTTTCAATGATCTGGATGGTGTTGGCTACTGGGACATTGGTTTTTTGCAATATTGGGAAAATGGCCAATTTACCGATGGTACCGATGCATTTATTACCAAACTCTTTACGGGCCTGCCCGAAAAAGTGAGCATTGGCAACCCCACCATCGCCAAGAACTCGCCTTATATCATTGCCTTCGATCTTCTTAACGAGATCAGCATCGTGCGCCACGACATTTTGGGGGCAAACTCTGAAACGGGCGATTACAATGAGATTGTGACTGATAATGGCAATTGGGGATGGCCAAACTACAATCGCTTGGATAACAAGTTGATGTACGAAAAGGAAGATGCCTCAGGCTACGATCTTCGCTTGCAAGGATTAAACCCCACTAAGATTGAGCCACAAGGCAGCAGCAGCCAGATTGTGGCATCGCATTACGGGGGTGTGTGGTACGGCAATGGTATTCGTAGCCTTAATGTAGGCACAGACGATATTGAACGCCAAAATTTTGAGGTAAAAATATCGCCCAACCCAACGGCGGATTTTGCACAATTGACGCTCAACGCTCACGCAGCTTCTGGCGCAATTATCAGCCTCCACAACCTGTTGGGCGAAACGCTGATGACACGTTCGGTCAATCTTCTAGAAGGTGAAAACCTGCTGGATATTGACCTCCTGCACTTGCCTTCGTGCAATTATGTGGTGAGCATCGCGGCTGAAAATGGTGGGGGTGCTGCGGTGAAGTTGATAAGGAGATAAACCGAATGAACAAGGGGTGAAGATGGGCTCCGCCTTTATTTCTTCTAAATGCCGGATTCAAAGCCTTTCTAATGTAACCACAAAACTAATCGGGCATCTCGTGTGGCAACGAGATGCCCGATTCCTTTGGAAAAAAGTGTAACACGGGTTCTAATGAATCAATCAGCGTAGTAAGTTGCTGATGGATGGTTCATGCGAAGAGGGCTACTAAGGAATTACGATATTATAAAGGTGTTCCTTGGCGCAAGTGTTATACTCCCACCACCCAGGAAAACCTTTGATTGGATCGGCAGGTATCCAGTGCTGGCCACCCGTTCTAATTTCCGCGTCAACGTTATATTTGCCACTGGGCAAACCATCCGGCCAAGCAACTACACTTCCATTGGAATAATAACAAGCGTCAATCCACGCTTTCCCCTCGTTTTCCCACCAAGTGACGAAATGGCCTATTAT
>JACMMM010000036.1 GCA_014379065.1 Saprospiraceae bacterium | reverse complement strand
TCCTCGAGCGCTACCTTCAAGTACAAGATGAAGAGCGTCAAAGGATTGCAGCGCAGCTTCACGATGATATCTGCTCTAAACTCGGGGTGCTACATCTTAGCTTCCATCGCCTGCGCCGAATAGAGGTGGTGAATGAACAATATCTTGAGATGTGCAAAGAAATCAACGACCTTATTGCCAACACCCTGGAAACCACCCGGCGAATTTCTCATGAGTTGGTGCCCCCTACGCTTGAAGATTTCGGGCTGCTCGAAGCGCTCAACGAACTCTGTGAGCAGATCCGAAAAACCGGAGCCGTAGATATTAGACTAGAGTACAACGTCACGCGTGCCGATTTGCGCGATGTCGCCACAGAACTCAACCTGTTTCGCATTGTGCAGGAATTGGCCAACAATTCACTCAAATATGCCGAAGCCAGCATCATCGGTTTGCAATTGATAAAAGACGATAAGGAAATACGGTTACATTATTCAGACAACGGAAAGGGGTTTGATTTTGAAAAAAAGGATACTAAAGGTCTGGGTCTGAAGAATATTAAAAACCGTGCAAAAATCATCGGTACACAATGCGAAATCAACACGGCACCTGGTCAGGGTTTTGAAATAACGCTGACCAGGTTGCTTTGAACACCTACGCTTTAATTATGGATATTTTAATTGCTCTGGCTGACGACGAAGCACTTTTTCGGCGCGGGATGCGACTAATTCTGGAAGACTACCCCGGTCTCCAAATCGTGCTTGAGGCAGAAAACGGAGAAGACTTGCTTGCCAAAATTCGGGCTTCAGATGAATTGCCTGATGTGCTGCTGCTCGATTTGAAAATGCCGGGCATGACAGGCATTGAAGCCGCCGAAGTGATTCGCCGGGAGTTTCCTTCCATCCTAATTGTGGTGGTCTCGTCCCATTTCAGCAAGGCATTTATTCTCAATATGATAGAGATTGGTGCAGCAGCTTATTTAGGTAAAAATGCACATCCTGACGAAGTGGTGGAAACCATCCGCATGGTGCGGGAAAAAGGGTTTTATTACAATGCGAGCGTCATGGAAGTCATCCGAGACAATCTCACGGGCAAAAACACCATAAAGCCCCAACGCAGTTTCGAGGTGGTGCTCACGAGTCGGGAAAAAGAAGTGCTGCAACTCATTTGCGAGGAATATACCACGCAGGAAATTGCGGATAAACTTTTCATCAGCAACCGAACCGTGGAAGGCCATCGAAATAACTTGCTTTCAAAACTGGGTTGTCGAAATACGGCGGGATTGGTGGTGTATGCTTTGCAGAGTGGGTTGGTCAAGTTGCGCAGTTAGCTGGAGAAGACACCCTTTTCCTCTCCGACAGATACATTCAAAAAGCCTCTAAAACTGGAAGTAAATAAACGAGCTCCCGCTCTCCTGCGCCCAGATCAACAGCAGTATCATCGCAGACCAAACAATGCCCACTTTCCACCAGGACAATTTATGGGCCACGTCCAACACTTTGGTATTGCGCATCAGCCAATGGGCAATCAACATGGCAGGAATCACCACGCCTATTTTGAGCAAGGCTAGGCTGGTCAACATGGCTTTCCCCTCTGAGGCCATCCCAGACATGGATACCAGCATTTGCCATGCCTTCCCAAACGTTCCGGAACGGAAGAATACCCAAGTGATATTGACCAACATAAAGGTCAAAAAAGCATAGAAAAAGCCTAGCCATGGATTGTTCCTCGCAATTAAATCGCCGCCCGCCGAAGCTTCGCGCCGGTCTCGAAAGAATTTTTCCACCCACAGGTACAATCCGTGCAAACCGCCCCATACCACAAAAGTCCAGTTGGCGCCATGCCACAGCCCGCCCAACAGCATCGTGACCATCAGGGCAAAATAAGTGCGCGTGAGTCCGTGCCGGTTGCCGCCCAAGGGGATGTACAAATAATCGCGCAGCCAGGCCGAAAGCGTGATATGCCATCGCCGCCAAAAATCAGAAAAACCGATGGCGGCGTAAGGATAATTGAAG
>JACMMM010000386.1 GCA_014379065.1 Saprospiraceae bacterium | reverse complement strand
TTTCCGGCGCTGAATCCGACCCAAATTGGTCGCTCGAACTTCATGCGATGGATGGTCGGCTGGTGCAGGCTTTTCCTGCGCCGACTTCCGGCGCCATAGCCCTGCCTTATCTCGCTTCCGGTCTGTACACGGTGCATTTGAAAAATGAGCGGGGGCAGGTGCTGGCGGTGGAGAAGTTGTGGTGGCCGTGAGGTCAGCAACCCCACCCCTAACCCCTCCCCTGCGGGGGAGGGGGACTTGATTTGTGCATTTTTTTGGGGATTTGCAGTGCCTTGAGGATTTGTATTGGAAATGTTTGACAATTCTTCCTTGCGTTTTTTAAGCATGGCGCGAAGTTCATCTATGACTTTGTACTTACGGCCAAGAATATCTTCGTTCTTAAAACGCACAACTTCAAACCCTACTGCTTGGAGCAATTCGGTGCGCAATTGGTCATGCTCTGCTTGAAAATCGTGTATCGTGCCGTCCACTTCTACCACCAATTTATGTTCGAGGCTCACAAAGTCCGCTATAAAATCCTCGATGGAGTGTTGTCTCCGAAACTTCACCCCATCCAACTGCTTATCTCTTAGAACCTCCCACATTGCTGCTTCACCTGCCGTTTGATTTTTTCGCATACCCCGCGCAAATTCCTTTAAATAAGCCCAACGCTCTGGCGAAGTTGTTTTAAACCAATCCCCACGAAACCCCTCCCCATGGTCACCACTATCGTTAGAGAAGCTTGAGCGCGAGTCCCCCTCCCCCGCAGGGGAGGGGCTAGGGGTAGGGTTGGGGTTAAACGGGTTACTCCCCATCAACCCCGCTTTTACCGCTTTTTCAACCTCCTCGCTTAATTCCATGACCGAGCCAATGCAAATCTCCTCTTCGCCGTCTTCCGTCCGCCAGATCGGGAGCGGGATACCCCAGTAGCGCGAGCGGGAAAGGTTCCAGTCCTGCAGGTTGTCGAGCCATTGGCCAAAACGACCTGTACCCGTGCTTTCGGGATGCCAGTTGATGGTTTTGTTTAGTTCTGACAAGCGTTCCTTCGCCGCAGAAGCCCGGACAAACCAGGAATCCAAGGGGTAATAGAGCACCGGTTTCTCCGTACGCCAGCAGTGTGGATACGTGTGCTTATATCGTTCAATTTTGAAGGCTTTGTTGTCTTCTTTCAAACGCAGGGAGATGAGCAAATCCGTCGGTTTAAACTCCTTATCTTTTTGAATTTCAGTAGAGTAGTACTCTGCCTTGACGTAGCGACCACCAAATTCTGGCACCTCGTCCACAAATTTTCCCTGCTTGTCCACAAGTGGGAAAGGAAGCTCAGGATTCTTCTCGTTTGGCAAGCCGATGAACGGGATGCCTGCCGCTTTGCTCGCCCGGAAGTCGTCAGCACCAAAGTAAGGCGCGGTGTGTACCACGCCCGTGCCATCTTCCGTCGTGACCCAATCGCCAGAGATAACTCGGAAGGCTTTTTCTTCGAGTTCGGGCGTGGAAGCGGCTGGGGTTGGGAGCAATTGCTCGAAGCGGATACCGACGAGTTTGCTGCCTTTAATGCCTTCTTTTACAACTTGATAAGGCAATTTCTTATCGCCAACTGTAAAAGAGCCAAGCGGCTGATTTTCATCTTCTGCATTGAAGTAGGCGGCAAGTCTTGATTTTGCCAATACCACACTGACTGGAGTGCCTGTGTACGGGCTCAAGGTTTTGACCTTCACATACTCGATTTTCGGGCCTACTGTGAGCGCGACATTAGAAGGCAGGGTCCAGGGCGTAGTCGTCCATGCAAGAATGCGCACATCTTCGGTTTCGGAGTCGAAAAGAGACTCCGAAACAGCGTTTCGGACTACCCGGAACATCGCCACGGCAGAAATGTCCGTCACCTCTTTATAGGTGCCGGGCATATTCAGTTCGTGCGAACTAAGGCCCGTTCCAGCAGCCGGGCTGTAAGGCTGAATGGTGAAGCCTTTGTATAGAAAAGACTGACCATCAGCTGTTTGCTTTTTGTAAAGTCGTTGCAGGATATACCACACCGTTTCGATGTAGTTGTTCTCGAATGTGACGTAGGGGTTTTCCAAATCAGCCCAATACCCCATCAGACGCGTTTTTTCTTCCCAAAGGTCCTTATAGCGCATTACGGTGCTGCGGCAGGTGGCGTTGTACTCCTCTACCGACACTTTTACGCCTATGTCTTCTTTCGTTATGCCCAGTTCTTTCTCTACAGAGAGTTCGATGGGCAGGCCATGGGTGTCCCAGCCGCCTTTGCGCGCTACGCGAAAACCTTTGAGGGTGTTGTAGCGACAAAAGAGGTCTTTCACCGTGCGTGCCATCACGTGGTGAATACCAGGTTTGCCGTTGGCAGAGGGCGGGCCTTCGTAAAACACAAAGGAGTTCTCCTTCGGGCGTTGCTCGACCGACTTTTCAAAAATCTTTTCGTCCTCCCAAAATTGAAGGATTTCGGCGTCTATGGCGGGGAGGTTCAGGTGTTTGAATTCGCGATACATGCTATGGTGTGGATTTTTTACCCGCCGAAGCCTTGGCGTAGGAGGGGGGTGGATTCGGTGAAATGGGGATTTAGGAACCTGGTTTAATCAATGGTTCGGAAAGTTCTTGTTCTATTTGTTCGATGGTCGGAAATGCCGACTGGATTTCGGCGGGGAGATTTTGAGTTAGTATCCATTGGCTCACACCGATGGGCTTGTTTAGGTCACGCAGGGCATATTCGACTTCGACTCTGTTTTTAGACTTGCAAAGGATGATTCCAATACTGGGGTTGTCGGTCTCGGTGCGCAACAAATCATCTTCTGCGGAGAGGTAAAAATTCATTTTTCCAGCATGTTCATGCATGGCAGGCGTCATTGCCAGAAAGTCAAAGAGATAAGGGTCTTTCAGTGTTTGCTGAGCTAGATCGGCTTGTGGCTGGGGGAGCGTTTGGGCAAAATTGGTGATGGCTTGGCCTTGGCGCTCGTGGAGTCTTGATTCAATCTGGATGCCAAGGACGTTCCGTGACCAGTTGTTTTGGAGCGTAGCCGAAAGATAAAACTGAGCGGTTTCGAGTGAGTCCGATTTGGTGAAAATCAAGATGTTGTGCCACCAAGGAATTTGTCCAGCTAGTTGCTGGACAAATTCATCAGCATTTCGGTAGAACTGATAAAACTGCCTCATGTAGAAGAGGTTACTACGTGAGAAACCCGTCAAGTGCGGAAATTCTTCTTTCAGATCAAGTGCTATTTGTTCTACTACAGCCGTACCCCACTGGGCATTCTCCTGCCGCTCTGCAATCATTTGCCCCAACTCCCAGTACAGTCGAATCAGGTGTTCATTGACCGACAGAGCAGCTTTAATCTGAGCAGAGCGAATCCGGGACTTGAGGTTTTCAAGCCAAGGGCGGTACTCGGGCGGTATGGAGCTGGGTTGTTTCATATCGTGCTATTATCAATCAAAAACCCCGGCCAGTTTGCACACCAGCCGGGGTTTCTGTTTCTCCAAACAGCCTTACCACGTCAGGTGTGCATACACTGGCGAATAATAATACCGTCGGAAATTATGGATTGAAACATGGTGCAAAGGTAAGAAAAAGAGTTTTAAACCCAACAATAGTCTTCATTTTTGATCGGATAGGAATCCTTGAATCGCCCACCCTTTATTTCTGTTTTTTGAAAAAAACACCCTTCGAATTCTGAATTTAACTGTTATCTTCACCACAAATACGGCTTAACCCTCCTTAAAAAAATATTTATGGCGCAAAGTACACCAGCCCTTACGCTTAAAGTTGTTCCACCTTCCTCCGCAACACAGATCGTACTTCTTGCAACATTGGGAGATGGCATTTCTATAAAACCCAGTATTGGCGCATTAATCCCGACCAATTTGTCTGACCTGACAGACAATTCCTTTACCATTCCGGTTGGTTTTTCGGGCAGGATTTACTTTTTCATGTCCCCCAAAAATTTGACGCCCTCAGATTTGAAAAGAATGGTCCCTACAGATCCTGCAAGTATAAATACCAAACTAACATCCCTCCGTTACGACTTTGTCGAAATCACTTATGACGGCACCCCTACCGCCAGCGCAAATCTTTCCTCGGTGGATCAATTAGGGATTGCCCTTTCTATGAAAGCGCTTGATGCAAGCAAGAATAAAATCCAAAGCGTCGGGTATAAATCTTCTCTCCGGGATATTTTCAATGTTTTTAATCCCGGCAATAAGGGTGGAGCCATTCCTGACAGTTTCACCCGTGTCTTATCGCCTTTGAGTGCGGATGAATCATCCCGGCCCGACCTTAGCGCTTACTTGAAAAGTCTGGACGGAAAGACGATCAACCTCGTGGGCAACTTCGATGGCAGCACGGATGGTAACAAGGTTCACCATAACGCATTACCCTTTAGTTATACCTGCAATTTTCAACATGATACCGTTGTGCTCAAAGCAACCACAGTATCTGGAATACAGGGCAATATTGAAATTCCTGACTTGGCCGATATGATTTTCCCCTGCGAAGGTGCTTTTAACGTACCCGGCA
>JACMMM010000385.1 GCA_014379065.1 Saprospiraceae bacterium | reverse complement strand
GTTTAGGGTTGAGAGTTTAGGGTTTAGAATGTTGAGCCGTGCTAAACCCTAAACTTTAAACATTCTCAACAATTCTTCACCTCACCACCGTCACATCCCCTTTCGCACGCCAGCGCTGCGTTGCCCCGTAGAGTTCGGCATCCCATTCCAAACGCCACACGTACACGCCTGTCATGGCGTCTTTGCCGCGAATGCGGCCATCCCATGTTGTTTCGGGGTCTTCAGCCGCAAAAACAAGGCTTCCCCATCGGTCGTATACTTCCAGCCGGAAACGCAACCATCGGCAGGGCAAGAATGCGTGCCATGCGTCATTGTCCCCATCGTCGTTGGGCGAAAACACATTGGGAACAAAGAGATCACAGACTTTGCAAGTAATAAAACTGATTTCAACACTGTCTTCAAAAACACAATATTCCGTTTCACCTCGAAGCGTATAAATGCCCGGCTCAGTCACCTCAATACTGGGTTGTTGACTGCCATTGCCCCATTCCCAAGTCAGAAGTTCGCGAGGGTGCTCGATACGCAGTGCATTGTCGTAACACAGGGTGGTATCAGGACGCAACGCGGGCGGGTAAACAAGTGCCACGGTCACGAACGCTGTGTCCCCAGGGCATTCGCTGGTGGGCGTAAAAATGTAGGCGTAAATGCCAGCACTGTCTTTGCCGGGGTCAAAATATCCTGGCCCAATAGAGGGCATCGGCTCCCAGTGACCACCTGGGTCAGGGAACCCTGTAAGCACACTGAAAAGCTTGAAGGGTTGCGTGTTAGCACAGACCGTCGTGTCTCCTGGCAGCCCTGCACTTGGTGGCGGGAAAATGGGCAAATGCGCCCGTTGCCGCCCTGCTTCTCCACAGCCTGCGTAAACAATAAATTCCACCAAGCGAATTCCTTGCAGGGGGTGCGTCGAAGCATCGAGATAGGACAACAATTGTATGGCAACCAGAAAATCTTGCGCGGAGGCATTGCCCAGACTAATGATGGAAATATGGTCTGGGCCATACTGAATTACCAGAAGATTGGGCGGGAATCCGTTCAGCATAAGCGCCTCCAAACTGTTGGAATTCAACAAAATAACGGCGATGGAATCAATCGGCCCTTCTGAAGTCAGTATGGGATCATTGCCCACCACAAAGCTATGGGCAGAACAAGAGGTGTCAGCGCGATAATCCCCATTCGTCAAGCCGGAACTGTTGTCGGCATCCAGGTCGAAATGGAAATTGCTTTCCAACATCACATTGTCGAGGCCGCCATAATCTACGGCAACATGGTGAAACTCGCCGCGTATACGAATGCTGGTGATATTTGAAAGCACTTGTTTGAACTGCCCCTGCGTGGGCACCAATCCGTTGGTCGTATTGATGCGCCACCCTGCGTCTTCGCGAAGAAATAAGTCGTAGTGTGTCCAGGCAAGGTTGGGAAGGACAGGGTGATCAAACACGAGCGTAAATCCGCCCCCTTTCATCTCCACGTCCGCGTAAGTATTCGGATTGGAATGGTCGTCAGCAAATTGGTCATAGCGGAGGAATTTGCCGTAGGCATCGCATTTAGGACCCAGGAACTTTGCGGGCGCGATAAAATACCAGGTGCCGCCCGTGGAGGCATCGGTCATTTGGATATGTCCGCCAGGGTTGCCCCCAGAAGAAAACCAATAAGCGGTGGTGCTTTCCGGGTCGCCGTCGCAGCGCCAGCCTTCGTTGTCGAAATCGAAGGTGGATATTTGGGCAAGTATTCCAAGGCTCCAGCAAAGCAGCAATAAGGTAAAAGGAAGTCGCATGGTAATTAGGCTAGTGAATAGTGCCGCAAATTATGCCCAATTGTATTTCCTGCTAATTTCAATGGCGTTTTATGTCAAGATTGGCGAAAAGGGGCGCATTGTGCCCCAAACAAAAAGTGGAGGCGCGACCTTACGCCGCGCCTCCGCGCTTAAAATAAACACAAAGTTTCGTTCAGGGATTATGCAATTACTTCACCGCTGAAATGTTGCAGTTGGCATCTACATGGAATTTTTGACAACCACCTGCCGGAATGAATACCCAACCCGTCTGGCCCGCAGGGGTGGCAAGGTTTACAGAGGTTTGTATACTGCCTCTAACGGAAAAAGTTATGGGGCCAGTGACTGGGAAGCTAACAGGAGTACCTGCTGCGAAAAATTCTACACCCGTTTGAGGTGTTCCAGGAGGACAGCCGGCACAGCTTGTTGCATTGGTGTTTGTGCCACAAAAAGTGAGGTCTGCGGTGTTGACCGGTGGGACGTTGGTAACTGTGCATGGTCCTCCACGATCCGAAACGGAAAGGTCGGTGCCCATAGATTTCAGTTCTTCATTCAAACTGGGCTTGGCGCAAAACGAAAAGATGACCGCGATGGCCAGGATGCAGTTGGCGAAAACGAGTTTCTTCATGATGGTAAATTTTTAATAAGTTAAGATGGTAAAAATTGAATTTGTTGAAAACAGACAAACTTCTTTTAGGCGGAGGAGCGGCGTAAAGCCGTGTTTCCGCACTAAATAATGTTTAAGGGATCTGGGTAATAAAACAGTTGGCATCAATATGAAACTTGAAGCAGCTTCCAGCAGGCATGGGAATGGTTGGGAGCGTGTTGTTTCCAGCCGTCAAGTTCAAAGCCGTTAGGTTGGTGTTGCTGATTGAAATGGTAATCGGCGTTTGCAGGTTGAGCGCGAAAAGACTGCCCGCGAATACTTCTACTCCAGTAGCAGATGGCGCGGCGGCACCACAGGGCACGCAAGTTGTTTTATTGGTGTTGGTGCCGCAAATAGTGATCGTCGTATTGATGTTCCCAGGGCTGTTAACAAGGGTGCATGTGGCACGGTCACCTGCTGCAGCGTCCGTGCTGGCGATCAATTCTTCTGTCAAGTCCGGCTTGGCGCAAAACGAAAAGATGACCGCAATGGCAAGGATACAGTTGGCAATAACTAATTTCTTCATGATGGTAAAAATTTTAGAAAATGAAAATGAATGATTGATTCCTAAGTCTTGGATCGGTAGCGAACCGCAACTCTGGAGGCAAAGATGTGCCCCTCCTTCACGGGCAGAAAAGGACAGTTTGGGCGGGGTTTTCAATAAAAGAAAGAGGGGTCAACCCATGGCAAAATGGATCAATACAAATGAAAAGGCTGCTTTTTTGCGTTAAAATGGCAAAAAAGCAGCCTTAAAAAATGGACAGAAAAAGAGGGGTTTGAAAAATCTGGCCGAAAAAACTACCCAAACTCATGTGCTTTTTCCAGCAGCCAAGCCCGATCCGCGAGCAACTTTTTGCCTTCAATACGGGCAACCAAGCGGGTCGAGCGAGCTTTGTCCTTCGTAGGTGCTTGAGTAAGTTGCATCAGGATATTGAGGAAGTTAATGTCCATCGTCCTGAGATTGGCAGCGATGGTCTTCGCTGCCGTGCGGACGATGAATTTTCTGAACGCATCCATTTTGTACGAGAGCAAATCGGAGTGCAGTTCATAGTAAATCTTCAGCTCCAGGCGCCGAACCATGTGGTGGTAATGGGAACTTGAGGGCGCTTCTGGTATATAATCCAAGGCCTCTTCAAATCTTCCTTCGGCAAAAAGGCAATGCGCCATATTAAAGTGGTAGAAAAAACGACCCTCATCGCCTCCAATAATCTTTTGCTTGTATTCCTCTGTAAATGCTCTTGCCCAATCAAAGTCTCTGGCTCTAGTGGCTACTTGCACCATGTTTACATATACCTGCCGAGAGATATCTCCGTTCACAAAGAAGTATCCGCGCGGCAAGTTGTCTTTATGAATTTCGTGGAGAAGGGGAATAAATTCCAAATTTCCTGCATTGATAAGCATGGTGCAAGCACTGCGCAGGTAGGCATACATTTGGGAAAGTGTTTGGAAAGTCAGGTCATTTTCATGGTTACGCAACAGGTCAATCATTTCTTGAAACTCTCCAATAGTAGAGAAATCCTTTTTTAGAATCTCATGGACTTTTTTTGATATTTGGAGCAGGATGCTTTCTTTTTGGTAAAAATCTATTTCAACCTCAGCAAGTTCCAAATCGAACAAATGTGCCCCTTTTTGTTGGAGCAGGTACCGATTTTCCAGCTCTGTTCGGTAGTTGTAATAGTATAGGTCAAGATGGTAAATCAGGTTGGGAATTTGAACATCCCCATTGAATTGATTTTGCACGGATTCCCACTCATGTTCTTCTTCAGCGATTAACAAATTGATACGATATTCTTCCAAGGACTCTGTTTTATCGCGTTCTCTTTTGCTTTTTAATCTGTTGGTTACTTTTAAAGAAGGATCTAACAGGCCATTTATGCGCAACCATTTGGCCCAATCAATTTGCTGGTGCTCCTCATTGCTTTCTGAAAGGTACAACTGGACAAGCGCGAAACTGCGCAGGAGCTTGTTTAAGTCTGAAACTACTTTTTCCAGTCTTCCCGGAATTAAATCGGATGCTCCAAAAACTTGAAAGTACACCCGTTCTTTACTCAACAACACCTCTGAAAAGTCAGGAGCGGCCTCCAGAATAACCTCATAAAGGCGCACAATTTCAGTTGCGTTCTTACCCCTGTTAAAGAGGCTAGATGCCAAAAAAAGGCTCATTTCTTGTCGTTTGCTGGGCTGTAATGCCTTAATTGCCTCCAATAAGTAGGTATGCGTCATAAATTTCGGGTTAGAAAGGCAGGCAAAAGTGTCCTTTTTTTGGGGAAAATGTACCCGTAGGTTTGCCCCAGTTTTTCATTTGGACTCTTGCGAGCGTTGTAACAGGGCTAGGTGGCGCTCAAGCCCCTGACTTAAGCATCCGCAAGATGCCTACAAAATAAACACAATATTTATGTACATCAAAAATCTTTTCCTTTTTGCTTGCCTTTTGGCAGCTACCTTGCTTGGAGCAAACAATGCTCCGGTGCCGGTCACTTCACCGGTCACTTCAATCGTTGATGGTGGTCTCTGTAATCTTCCTGCTCCTTTTCTCTTTCACATTGAAGAAGTGGGAACAACCTGGGTAATGTATGCCTGGGGTGGAAACGCTGCGAACGAGCACCGTATCAGAACGTACCGGGCCAGCGATAACGCCTTGCTAAATACTACCAATGTCCCTCCAGGAAATGGGAGCGCTGTTATTAACAACCTCCCTCATGGGACAGAGGTTTACGGGATTATTAATACTATCTGTTCCAATGGAGACAATAGCCCGAATGAGGCCCAATCTGCACCTATTTTTACGCTCATCATGGATCTAATTGTGAATGGGGTACAAGCTCCAGAAGGGCAGATCACTTGTGTTATACAGGGCCCTGGTGGGTATTGCGAGTTTTCCGGTGCTCCAGACTCTATCACCATTTTTAGAGTACGCAGCACCAAACCGGCTTCGACTAGAGCATTTGGGATGAATCGTACGGGCAGCTCGAACCCTCAATACCACGCATATTTTGAAAAAAGTAATAATGACGACAATTCGATTTTCGATTTTAGATGCGAATTGGCAAATTCAGGACCTAATTGCGATGGGCCAACCCAAGGTCAAATATGGTATTCATCTACTCCCATTGCTATATTTACCCCTTCTCAAACCACTCAAACCATCTCCAAGCTGCACGTTAGCGGTCTTGGATCCAACTATAGGGTTGAAAAATTAGGCACATTTGCATATGGATTTCGCCCGCTTGATCCATCGAGGGGAGCGTCCGTTGGCCTCTCTCCAAGTGCTATCCAAGCATCCCCTAACCCTTTCTCTGATTTTCTGGACGTATTTCCAGGCAACACTTCAGCCGAAAAAATTACCCTCCAACTCTACAGCCTTAGCGGCCAAAAAGTGCTTGGTCAGCAATTCTTGGGCGGTCAAGAGCAATACACTTTATCCACCGCTGGCCTATCTAACGGTTTCTACCTGCTCCGCATCGAAGCCGATGGAGAAGTGCAGACCATGAAAGTGGTCAAATCTGAGTAAGAATCACTGAAACATACTTTCAAGCCACGGCTCCGAATTTGGGGTCGTGGTTTTTTGTTGGGTAAAAAAAGCGGAGGCGCGACTTTACACCGCGCCTCCGCGCTTAAAATAAACACAAAGTTTCGTTCAAGGAATTCTGAGGGCTGACTACAATGGGGTGATAGAGCAATCGTCATTGATCCTGAAACGGGCGCATCCGTTCGCACCCAACGCGATAGGGCCTACACCGCCATTGCCTGCATTGAGGTTTAATGCAGTTTGAACATCCGTAGAAATGGAAATTTCTATGGGCGTTGTCAACGTAAGGTTGATTTGCCCGCCGGGGAACACTGCAACGCCTTGCCCATTTACATTGCCGGGAGGACACATATTGCATTTTTGAAAGTTAAGGTTCGTACCACAAACGGTAAGCGTCGCAGCCGCATTCGAAGGGCTGTTGATCAGGGTACAAGTGCCACGATTCGACACGACATCGTTTGTGTTTACACTGCTCAGCTCTTCTTTCAAGTCCGGCTTGGCGCAAAACGAAAAGATGACCGCGATGGCAAGGATGCAGTTGGCAATAACTAATTTCTTCATGATAGTAAAAAGTGTAATAAAGTGAAAAAGAAAAGATTGAATTTGGAGTCTTGAATTGGTAGCGATCCGCAACTCTGGAGGCAAAAGTGTGCCCCTCCTTGCCGGGCAGAAAAGGACAGTTTGGGCGGGATTTTCAAAAAAAGAATCAGGGATCAACCCATGGCAAAATGGATCAATACAAACAAAAAGGCTGCTTTTTTGCGTTAAAATGGCAAAAAAGCAGCCTTAAAAAATGGACAAAAAAAGAGTGATTTTGAAAAACCTGGTCGGATAACTACCCCAACTCCCGTGCTTTTTCCAGTAGCCATGGGCGCTCCGCCAATAATTTTTTGCCCTCGATTCGGGTAACCAAGCGGGCAGAGCGTGCTTTGTCTTTCCGGGGTGTTTGGATAAGTTGCATCAGGATGTTAAGGAAGTTGATGTCCATCGTTCTGAGGTTGGCAGCGATGGTCTTGGTTGCAGTACGCACGATGAATTTTCGGAAAGCGTCAATTTTGTACAGCAGTAGATCAGAATGCAGTTCGTAGTATATTTTGATTTCCAAGCGTCTAACCATGTGATGATAATGAGAACTCGAAGGTGCTTCGGGTATGTAATCCGATGCTTCCTCAAATTTCCCTTCCACAAAAAGACACTTGGCCATATTCAAACGATAAAAGAATTGTCCTTCGTCGCCGATAACCTTGTTTCTGTATTGCTCTGTAAATTTTTTTGCCCATTGCAAATCCTCTGCTCCGTATGCTACTGCTACCAAATTAAGGTAAACATTGGGGGATATGAAGCCATTGACAAAGAAGTATCCGCGTTCCAGGTTATCCTTGTGCATCTCATGGAGAACAGGATAAAAATCTATCTGCCCACTGTTAATCATTAAAGTACAGGCACTACGCAAAAACGCATAAAATTGAGCGCGCGTTTGAAAGGTGAGGGCATTTTCATTGGTTTTCAAAAGATCAATCATCTCATGGAATTCCTGAACCCTCGGGAAGTCTTGCTTTAAGATGTGATGGATCTTTTTAGAAATTTGAAGGAGAATGTTTTTGTCTTTATAGAAACCTCGAGGGTGATGAAGGTG
>JACMMM010000384.1 GCA_014379065.1 Saprospiraceae bacterium | reverse complement strand
TTGGCAATCACGGTGCCCGGTTGATTGTAGGTCTGTCCTGCAATCGTCACCGATTCTCCAGGGCAAAAACCACGCGTTTCTGCAAATGCAGGCTGTGGGCGAAGTTCCAGCAAGTAAGTCGCAATCGTATCGCAAGCGCCAGTAAGGGATGGAAGGTTGGCGATCACTGTGCCTGGTTGATCGTAGGTTTGACCTGCAATCGTCACTGATTCTCCAGGGCAAAAACCTCGCGTCTCAGAAAGTGTGGGCTGTGGCCGAAGTTCCAGTATGTAAGTTGCAAGCGTGTCACAGCCTGCATTAATGGACGCCAGGTGGACGAATACAGTGCCGGGTTGAGTATAAGACTGCCCGGCAATTGTGACAGATTCACCAGGGCAAAAACTACGTGTTTCCGTAAGTGTTGGCTGTGGGCGGAGCTCCAGAGTGTATGTCACAATGGTATCGCAGCCACCATGGGTTGAAACGATAGTGCTTTGCACTATGCCGGGTTGGTTGTAAATATTTCCTCCTATCAAGACCGATTCGCCTGGACAAAAAGCGATGGTGGTTGCACTGGTAGGTTGCGGGCGCTCTATCAAAGTGTAGGTTACCAATGTGTCGCAACCACCTGTGGCAGAGGGAATTGTAGCCTGTACGATGCCAGACTGGGAGTATAGCTCATCGCCGATCTTAACCGTTTCGCCATGACAAAAAGTAATCGTGTGTGCAGCAGTGGGTTGCGCCCAGGATTTCAACACAATAGAGTAAACGGTGTCACAGCTGGTTGTGGTAGCGGCCACCGTATCGAGGAGGGTGATGGGAGCCGTGTACTGAATCCCGTTGTGCATAAACGTTTCGCCTGCACACAGGCCAATGACCCTGATGTCGGTGTTAAAAGGCGTAAGCGTTAAATTGTAGCTGAAAATAGTATCGCAACCGTTCAGGCTTTGCACAGTATCCACGACCAATTTTGGTGCGTAATGGTTTACACCACCAATATTTATGGATTTGTTTGGGCAAAGTGAAACCGTATGCGCTATGACGGGAGTAGCATTGGTGTTAAAAGTCTGGCTCAACAAATTGAGTGGGAGTGGGGCGGTAAGTAATGAAGCGGTCTGAATCCAGCTCGATTCACCTGCCTCTATTAAAAGGTTGCCTGCTGTAAAATTAGCAGATTGTAGGTTGGCGGCTACGGGGCAATTACCCCCTATCCGGCCATTTGCATTGGTTTTCACGAGCAAGATGTCACTGTTGGCGTTTGCACTGTTGCTGCGTGTGTCTCCTACTGCGATAAATCCCCCGTCAGGTGTTTGCACGGCCTTCAACAAGCGGTCTGCAGCGGTCCCTCCATAATTGTATGACCAAAGCAAATTGCCGTTCGCGTCAATTTTGCTCAACAAGGCATCTCCTTGAGGCGTGTTGCTGTTATCATAAGGCACCAACAAGAAGCCCCCATCGTTTATTTTTTCGATACGGCCTCGGATGTTGTCATTGGCCCGATAGTAAACTTTAGACCAAAGAACGGCCCCACTTGTCCGGTTGATTTTTTGTACCCAGACTTTGACGTCTGTGCCCGTCTGGGCTGACCAAGTATGGTCGGCAATTACGAGGTTACCATCTTGTGTGGGCTGTTGATAAGATAGTGCTTCCGTGCCACTGCCTGCGTAGATTTTAGTACTTAATAAAGCACCCGTGTTTAAGTCAATGCGCACAAAAGCCCCCTCACCATTTGCGCTGCCGCTGGCATAAATAACGTTTCCGTCAACATAATTGGAAAGCAAAAGATTGCCGATGCCAGTAGCATAAGTTCGGCTCCAAATGGTGTTGCCGTTTTGATCCAAACGAAGAAATACTGAGTTGGGAGCGGTGTCAAAATAAAAAACAGAGTGACCTGACACCACAAACCCTCCTTCCGCGATGGGAATGATACTGCGGGCTATATCATCGTGCTCTGGATCTCCAATCGTTTTGCTCCAGAGCACTGTGCCACTTGCATCTACTTTAACTAGGAGAATATCAGCATGGCCGGAGCCAAAGCTGCGCGTTTCGCCTGCTGCTAAAAACCCACCGTCGGGGGTAGATACCACGCAATGAAAGGCATCTGCTTGGGAAGCGCCAAAACGTTTTTGCCAAATGGCATTTCCCGAGGCATCCAAACGAATCAACAGTGCGTCTTGGTTTCCGCTGGTGCTGGTAACTAAGCCAGCTACCACAAAACCATTGTCAGCTACCGTGACCCAATTAGCGGTCTCGTTGCCTGGCCCTCCAAATGTTTTTTGAAAAGTGGTTTGGCTAAAAGCCAAGAGCGAGTGCAGGCACAACGCCAACACAAGCAGTTTTCTCGTACGCTTTGCTGCCATGAGTAAGAAGATCGGATTGGTGAACTACTATTGCTACTCTTCAGCTGCTGTGCCCTTCTTGAGTTTCAAAAATTCCCGTTTGCATTCAAACAGAAAAAGGAGATTCTCACACACGCTTGAAAAGTTGCCTTCTGCAATTGTATCCCCCAAATGTACTACCACATCAAACTTTTGAAAAGCGATTGCTATGATTTGTCTTCAAAGCGTAAATTTTTTCGACGAACGTACCCATTTAGTGGTAAGAATGGGTGGGGCAGATCCATTTTTCAATCCAAGTATCGCTTTGTAAGTCCTTCGTAGTGGTCAATTCGCCTGTCACGGAAAAAAGGCCAGATGCGGCGAACCGCCTCCGTGCGGCTTTTGTCAATATCCAGCACTACATTTTCTTCTTGGTTGGCACTTGCCTGAAACAGCACTTCCCCCTGTGGGCCGGCCACAAAACTCTGCCCCCAAAATTGGATCCCCCCTGTCACGCCCGTCCAATCCGGCTCTAGCCCTACCCTGTTCACAGTGATTACTGGCAGCCCGTTGGCCACGGCGTGGCCGCGTTGAATGGTCTGCCAAGCCCCATGTTGGCGGCTTTTTTCTTCCGGATCGTCAGTGCTTTCCCAGCCTATAGCCGTGGGATAGATGAGCATTTCCGCACCTGCCAATGCCATAAGCCTTGCGGCCTCGGGATACCACTGGTCCCAGCAGACGAGTACGCCAAGTTTGCCTACAGAAGTCTGTATAGGGTGAAATCCCAGGTCTCCCGGCGTGAAATAGAACTTTTCATAGTAAGCAGGGTCATCAGGAATGTGCATTTTTCGGTATTTCCCAGCGATGCTGCCATCTTTTTCAAATACAACCGCCGTGTTGTGGTAAAGCCCTGGCGCTCTTTTTTCAAAAAGGGAGGTCACTAGCACTATGCCGTGCCTTTTAGCGGCAGCCGCAAACACCTCGGTATCAGGACCCGGGATAGGTTCGGCAAGATCGAACATGGCTGTTTCTTCCGCTTGGCAGAAATAAATCCCGCAGTGGAGTTCTTGCAACACCACCAAGACGGCTCCTTTGGCAGCACACTCGGCTATGCCGACAAGCGATTTCTCTATGTTGGCGTGTTTGTCTGCGCTACAAGATTGCTGTATGATACCTACTTTCATCTTAATGAAGTGATAGAGTGATGGAGCGATAAAATGATAGAGTGATGTGGTGATGAAGCGATGGGATGAAAACAACAGCACGGACCAAATCACCTCATCACCTCATCACTTTATCGCTCCTTTAGGATACTGCATTGTAACACAGTGCAGTGAACCATGTTGTAATATAAGTGGCCTAGAGTCAATGCCTATGATCTCCCGATCTGGGAAAAGGTTTTTTAGAATCCGCAAAGCTTCCTGATCCTGGGGCTTATTGTAAGTTGGAACAAGTACTGCGCCATTGATAATCAAAAAATTAGCATAAGTGGCGGGCAGGCGGTTCCCTACCTCATCGAAACAGGCCTCGGGCCATGGTAACGGCACAAGATGATAGGGCTTTCCGTCAAGTGTTTTGAAGTTGCTTAGTTCAGCCTCCATTTTTTGGAGCGCGTCAAAATGTTCGTCAGAAGCGCTTGAGCATTTCACGTAGGCAATGGTGTCGGGCGAACAAAATCGCGCCAGTGTGTCAATATGCGAATCTGTGTCGTCTCCAGCGAGGTAGCCATGATTCAGCCAAAGCACTTGTTGCAAGCCAAAACATCTTTTCAAGTGCAGTTCGATGTCTTCTTTGTTCAGGTGCGGATTGCGATTGGGGGAGAGCATGCACTCCGTTGTGGTGAGCAATGTGCCCAAACCGTCACTTTCAAGCGCCCCGCCTTCTAAAACGATGCCACCGTGCAGCATTTCGGCATCAAAGACACCTTTATTATATAGGTGTCGGGAGATGAGGTTGTCCTTATCAGCCGGGAATTTCAATCCCCAGCCATTGAAGACAAAATCTAGGATTATCCGCTCACCGTTTTCTTCGATGGTAATGCCCCCGTGGTCGCGCGCCCAAGTGTCGTTGCTGGGGACTTCTTCAAACTTGTAATTTTCGCTCTTGCCTCCCCGCAGCAATTCCCGGGCTTCTTTGACATCGGCGCAAACGATCAGAACCGGTTGGAAATGACTGATGGTTTCTGCGATTTTTATGAAGCAAGGCATAACCGCATCGAGCACATCCGCCCAATCTGTGTCTTTGTGGGGAAAAGTGAGTTGCACTGCGCTTTGAGGCTCCCATTCAGCAGGCAGGCGACGCATGGGTCTGGTTCCAGTCATTTTAGGTCAAAATTGACTGCAAAAATAGAAAAAGTAGTGGGCTGAATGACAGAAGAATCTGGTTTGCAAAGCGAAGTGTCATTTTTCTAATGGCATTCTAATTTGGATTTTTTGGTTTTGTAAAAAATTTAAAAAAAGTGTTTGTTTCTAAATGTTTCAAAATACTACCTTCGCCACATCTTAGTGTCCACCACACACATTGAAGTGAGACCCAAAAACCGGCCGCCCTATCAGATTTGACCGCATCGTTCGTAACACCTAAAAGCATTCCCCATGCTAACCGAACCATATACTGCGGCTATCATTTTTTGTGGCATAATATCATTTCACTAAACTAAACTCATTTTCGTATGAAGTTTTTGCACACCCTTACCAAGGGCGGATTGCTTGTAGCCCTTTTGCTGCTCTGCAACTTCGCAATGGCCCAACGCACCGTAAAGGGCAAAGTCACCGACGCTGAAAACGGTGATGGACTGATTGGTGCTTCGGTTTCCGTTGTCGGCACTACGCGCGGCACGGCAACAGACATTGACGGCAACTTTTCCATTGAGGTGCCGGATGGTTCGACTCAAATCCGATTCGCCTACACAGGCTACTCTGAGCAAGTTATCACACTCAGTGCCTCCAACATGGTAGACGTATCCATGAAGGCGGGCTCTGTGCTCGACGAGGTAGTGGTTATTGGCTACGGATCGGTGAAGAAATCTGATGCAACGGGTGCGGTAAGCTCCGTTACCGAGAAGAATTTCAACAAGAGCATGTCCGTTTCTGCAGAGCAATTGATCCAAGGTCGTGCTGCTGGTGTGGTAGTAACCAACAACAGCGGCGAGCCTGGTGGTGGTATCAATGTGCGTATCCGCGGAACATCGTCGGTTCGTGGGGGCAACAACCCGCTTTTTGTAGTGGACGGTGTCCCACTCGGCGGCGGAGAGACCAGCGGCGGGTCTGATATCCAAGGTTTGGGCACTCAAGCCGCCCGCAACCCGCTCAACTTCCTAAACCCTGCTGACATTGCCACCATTGACATTTTGAAAGATGCTTCTGCAACAGCAATTTACGGTTCGCGTGGGGCAAACGGTGTGGTGATCATTACCACCAAACAAGGTCAAGGGGGCAAAGGCGTTCTTGAATACGGGTACGCATTGGGTGTAAGTCAATTGGCTAAAAAGTACGATTTGCTCGATGGTCGTACCTTCGTTGCCGAATGGCAAAAGCTGAATCCGGGTTCTGATCCCCAAACGGTAAATTATGGAAGCGACACCGATTGGCAGGAAGAAGTTACGCGTACTGGGTTGTCGCACAGTCACAACCTTTCTTACGGAGGCGGCGGCCAAGGCGGAGATTTTCGCTTCTCACTGGGCTATTTAGACCAAGATGGTATCATCAAGGAAAGCGGCATCAAACGCTTGAGTGGCCGTTTTAACGCGAATAAAAAATTCTGGAGCGACCGTTTGAAAATTGGCACCAGCTTTACGGTAGCACAGACACTTGATGCAGGCGCCCCTATTACCGAAAGCAGTGGTTACGAAGGCGATGCTTGGATTAGTGCCCTCAAAGCTAACCCAACCTGGCCAACACATAATGCAGATGGCACCCTGTTTCAACTCAAGAATTCAATGGGCGTACTTGTCAACAGCGAGCCAAGCCCTTTAGCCATGATTGAGCTTACAAACGATGCAACGAATACCTTGCGCGCACTCGGCAACATCAGTGGTGAACTTGAACTTACTAAAAACCTGAGCTTCAAAACGGTTGTTGGCTTCGACCGCTCTATCTCTTCACGCAAAAACGCGTGGTCCAGAGACCTCAGCGCTGGTCCTGGTGTCTTTGGTAAAGGTCGCTTGTTTGTGACTGACATTGAAACGGCAAGCCAACTTTGGGAGAACTACTTTACCTACAATAAATCTTTTGGCAAAGTAGACTTTACAGGCCTGTTGGGCTATTCTTACCAGCGATTTGACAATGCTGGCAAACGCAATGAATACAGCAAGTTTAGCACCTCAGATTTGGAAATAATGGTAAACAATACGGCTTCTGCCGGATCGTCTGCCATCGTAAACTCTTATCGTACCATTGACGAACTCCAGTCCTACTTT
>JACMMM010000383.1 GCA_014379065.1 Saprospiraceae bacterium | reverse complement strand
TACATCTCCCGGATCTGCTCCTGCTGGCAAAACATCCAGATCGGAAACTCGATAAACCGACCCTGATTGGCGGGTTTCGGCTCGACCTGCAAAGCCCCTCCCCCATTGTACAATCCTTTCACCTCGATGGTATTGCGCCGCCTGGTATCCGTGTACACCATGCCCATGCGCACACACACATCCTGAAAGTAATTGATCGTGTACTGCTCATATTTCTTGCCAGCGTAGGCCACCATCATTTGCATCAGTTCCCGGCTGGTGAAGGACAAAATGGGCTGAGTGTGCTGCAACCCCAGAAAAATGGTTTCCATCAGATCCTCAATGTTCCGCTCTACATTGTCCTTGCTGGACTGTTGCAGCCGTTTCAGGGCTTCATTTTCGTAGCGTTCGGGCTTGAACCAAAGGCGGTCTTCGTACTCGACCATGATGCCCCGCTTTTGCAGGAAGTGCGCCAGGTACGGGATCTCCAGAAAACACAATTCCTCAAAATTGCCCACCTTCTTATCGGTGGGAATCTGCCGGATCTCGTTCACAAAAAACCGGGTGCTCTTGCTGCCGATCTTCATAAAGGTGTCCGGGTGGTTGGAGGCAAACAGGAACTTGCAAAACGTCGGCACTACTTCCGCGTCCCCGAACTTCTTTTCAATCACGGCCTCAAAGCCCGTGATGAAGTCTTTCAGGATGTTTTCCATTTGCCCACGGTCGTCCTTGGTTTCCTCGCAGTACACCAGGACTTTGCCGCTATCCGGCTGGAGTCAATCTTGGTGGTGTTGGTGCCAAAGAACTTGGCGATCACATTGATCAGCGTGGATTTGCCCGTGCCCTCTTCCTTGCTCACCAGTCCTATGGCCGGGAGCCGTTTTCTGCCCTGCACGGTCTTCCCCCCGCCGCACTTTGGTCTTGTGACCTAGTGCAGCTTCAATGAGTGGCCAAGGTACAAGGCAAAGATTCACAAACCCCCATCCATATACTTCGATAAATGCTCCAATCCACAAACCCTAACCTGCTCTTCCAGCGGGTAATCCACGTTATGCGGCAAGACAATAGCGGCGGGAGGGTTGCCCAAATCCGATAAGGCAAGGCGATTGCCCTTACTTAAGGACGGACTAGCCGACATTTTGATTTCAACGGCTAAAACAGGCTTGTTTCCGCGCACCAGCACAAGATCAATTTCTGAACCATCCTTTGTCCTATAAAAATAAGGCAAGATGCTCGACGGCAAGTTGGCAATGATTTGCTGCAATACATATCCTTCCCAGGATGCTCCGGCAATCTGATTTCGCCCCGCACGGTCTTCCCTCCGCCGCACTTTGGTCTTCTGACCTAGTGCAACTTTCGTGAGTACTCAAGATATTGAATGGCTTCAATGTGCAGAGGTAATCTGTGTGCATTTATCTTCCTAAAACACTGATTTTGTTGCTTTTACCCCATCCAAGATGCCTTGGTCCACAAAATAGAATCGTCGTTTATTCCAGACAAATCTAAAATTGTATTTTAGATTTGTCTGGATAATTTCAACAATTGTTTTCCTTGCTTCAAAATCTAGTGCCGAAGGAATGTATTTCCCCTGCGCTCGTGCACGGATTTGCACGGTCTTCCCTTATAGTCAACCTAAAGTGGTCTTCACACCCCAAAGAGCGCGTCCAACCGAAGTTCTTTGTCTATTAAACCCATGTATTGCTCGCTATAATTGGTAAAAATAGATAGTTAGAGCGAGTAATGCAAGTTTATTGATCGCTTTAAGTTGGCGAATTTTGCCACGCGATATAAACATTCCCATCATCCTCCATTCGCCACGTGCACAAAGTCTACCCATCCCGCCGCACTTAGGTCTTTTGACCAAGTGTAACTTTCGTGAGTGCCTAAGCTATAATAAGAGGCAAGGATTCACAAAATAGAATCAATATACTTCCAAAAATACTCCAACCCACAAACCCTAACTTTCTCCTCCAGCGGATAATCCACATTATGCGGCAAAACAATAAAAGCAGGCGGGTTCCCCAAATCCGACAAGGCAAGGCGATTGCCTTTGCTCAAAGACGGACTGGCCGACATTTTGATTTCAACGGCTAAAACAGGCTTGTTTCCGCGCACCAGCACAAGATCAATTTCTGAACCATCCTTCGTCCTATAGAAATAAGGCAAGATGCTCGACGGCAAGTTGGCAATGATTTGCTGCAATACATATCCTTCCCAGGATGCTCCGGCAATCTGATTCCCAAGCAGTTGGTTACTGTTGGAAATGCCTGCCAGCTGGTGCAGTACGCCACTGTCTCGAAAATAAACTTTGGGGGTCTTGACCAAGCGTTTGCCAACGTTGGCATACCACGGTTGTAAAAACCGAATAAAATAGGCATTCTCCAAATAGGATAAATAGCGTTTTATAGTTGGGATGGTCAAGTCCAAGGAATTGGCAATTGCACTCTGGTTGAGCAAATTTGCATGTGTGCCCGTCAGCATTTGCAGCAGTGTCCGGAGGGTTTGCGAGGGAGCTGTCAAACCAAATTGTGGCAGGTCACGCTCGATGAACGTAATGACGAAATCTTGCAGCCATTGGAAAGCCATTACCTCTTCCGTTGCAAAAAGCGCAGGCGGGAAACCACCTCGCAGCCAATTTTTTTTGAAATCACCGTCAGGGAGCTCTTTTACATGAAACGGCGTGAGTTCGAGGTAGGAAATCCGCCCTGCGAGCGTTTCGGAGCTCTGCCGGAGCAGTTCAGGAGAGGCAGAACCCAAAATGAGGAAACGACCGGGTACGCGGTGTTGGTCAACCAATGAACGAAGCAGCGGGAATAATTCTGGTTTGCGCTGTACCTCGTCCAAAATGACCAGGTTTTCCTCGTTTTCCTTCAAAAAGAACTCGGCATTGTGCAAGTGGTTCAGGTCGGAAGGGAGTTCAAGATCAAGGTACACGGTTTTTCGACCCAGTTGCTTCACGATGGACTTCGCAAGGGTGGTTTTCCCAGCCTGCCGAGGCCCAGTGATGCCCACCACAGGGAAGGCGTTCAACCTTTGAAGGAGACTTGGTTCGATACTGCGCGGATAAATCATCGTTTTTTCTAGACAAATCTAAAGGAAGATTTTAGATTTGTCTGGAAAACTTTTCAACGCATGCTTTTTTAGATTTTTTGGCCTGCGAAATCACACCTTCCGCCCCTGCAATACCACAAACTCAATCAACCCCCGCTTAAAACCCTGTTGCATATACCGCATCGCCCAAGCGCCTTTGATCGTCGGCCAACCGGCACGCAAGAGGCCGCCTATGCTCCGCCAACGCAGGGCCGTTTTGATCACAGCCTGCCAAAAGGGCTCCACGGCGCGACTCCAATCGGCGGAGGTAACTTCCATAAAACCTGCTGTTGCAGCATATATTTCAAGAGCTGGCCGCGACACCATCGGAGGCAAATGGTACAACTTGCCAATTTTTTCCAGTAACTTTTGGTCGCTTTTGCTGAGATCAGGTGGTACCGGTCGATGACACCAGGTTGCCATCAGGAAATGGCCACCATGCGTTAGCACTTCGTAGAAAACATGGAATAACTGCTGTTTATCACGGATGTGTTCCGCGCTTTCCATGGACCAGACCAAATCGAAAGGACCGTCAGAAGCGCTCAATGTCATCATGTCGCGTACCTGAAACTGGACCGAGTTTTCCAAGCTTGCCTTTACCGTGTATTGCCGCGCCTGTTCGGCTTGAACGGTACTCAGGGTAAGCCCAAGTGCCGCACAATCAAAGCGTTTGGCCAGGTAGCGCGCACTACCACCCACGCCGCAACCGGCATCTAAAACGCGCTTTGAATGATCAACACCGCCCCAGTACAACATTTCCTCCACCAAATCGAGCTGCGCTTGCCGATGGTCTTTGCGTTCCGACCCGTCCGCGCCGTAGTAACCGTGGTGCATGTGTTCGCCCCAGGTGTCCAGCCAAATCGGGGTGGAGCGGTCGTAAAAGTGCTTAATCTGTTGATTGAGTGTGTCTTCCATGTGCAGGCATTAAAATATCCACCAAAGGAGTCCGGCCAAGAGCAGGCCAAGACCGAGCAACACTGCGATTTGATAGCCATTGAGGCCTTCTCGGTATTCATCAGGAATGTCTGCTTTCGGGCCGAAAGCCTGACGGAGATAGCCCAATAAGGCTGCGGGAATAAAGATAAACCCGGCGGTCGAGCCCACCAGAATGCGCCATATAAGTTGCAAGCGACGGCCAAGGGTCATTTTTTCTTCGGCGGTTTCTGGCAAGGCCGTGGTAGCAGCGGCGGGCGACACGCCGGAACGCGGTTTTTTTCCGGCAATGGCAATACCGTATTCTGCTTTTCCCCGAAACCATTGCGGACGCACATAATGCACCTGAATCTCTGTGAAACCCGCTTTTTCATACCAATCGCGGTATTCCCGATCCTTTGGGAACAACATCCATGTATTGGCGGCCCAGCGGCCCAACGCATTTTCCGGTTCCAGCGGTCCGACCATCAAGGCCACACCGCCAGGTTTGATCACCCGGTAAGATTCCGCGATGCCTTGCTGCGGATTGGGCCAGTATTCGATGCTTCCTGCGGATACATAGCGGTCGAAATGATCGGTTGGGAAAGGGATGTTTTCCGCATCGCCGATTTGAAAGGTGCAGCCCAACAAATCAGGCTTGCGTTTGGCCTTGGCCATCTGGTGGGGGCTTTGATCCACACAGGTGACCTGAGCAGCCGGGATATGGCGAACAATCCCCTGCGTGGTAAAGCCCGTGCCCGAACCAACGTCAATCACTTTAAGTCCTGGATCGTTCAGTTGGGCGAGTACGAGCGACTCGTCGCGCATCTTCGGAGTCCAAAAAAGTGGATTGACAAGTTTGTCGTAGAAATTGGAGAGATACCAGTAAAACCAGTAGGCTTCTTTTTTGTGTTGGATTAAGCGCATAACATGGAGCAGTGGGTGGGAAAATTGTCCATTGGGGCCGACTTGAGAAGATAACACGCTGCTTGGATCATTGTTGAAAAATGCTTTATAGGCTGACAGGGCTCGCGTGCTGTATGGGTTCGCGATTGTTGGTTGTTGATACAGGCTTATACACACAAGACCACACCCGACAGGAGCTTAGTTCTTAATCTGTACCTTCCTTTTATTTAAATGCAATAAATAAGGTTCTATTGGCTCTGAAAATTCTTTCCCAACATTGGGATCATGACAAAAATCAATTGATTTTTCGATCATTTCAATTGAAATATCCTTAGTAGGTAGTCCAAAAGAAACAAACATAATGTACATCCATTTTACCCTATTTATGAAAACAGATTTTGGGTATTGTTGTATAAAATTTCCCACTGCCTGAAATTTATTTTTATCCGTTGAAGAAAAATAATCGTGTAAATAAACATAAGCCAGATCATGTTGCTCAAGCCAATTCAACTCTTCCATCATATTTTCAGATAAGGAATCCGTTCTAAAAACAAGATCATTTTCTCTACATAAATATTTCGGGCAATGTTTATGCTTATTAGGGTCATGGTAATATCTTCCAACCTCTCTTGGATAGTATATGGCCTTTAGAGTATAAAATTTATCAGGGTGTAGCAAATAGCCTGGTCTAAATGAGTATTCTCTTTCAATTTTTTGGCCTTTCTTAAGACTAATTGCATTCGAAGGATCACACCCAAATCGCATCATTGAAATTCCGTCCCAATCCTCCTTTCCCTCTTCCATTAAGTAAAAGAAAATCTGTTCTTGATAATCAGGATACATTATCTCTGTATTGAATGATCCAATATTTTCTATTTCCATGCTGAAAGAGATCTTCCCATCCACCCGGATTAAATCTTGTCCGACCGATTCAGTTTTAAATGCAATGGGAACGCAGGACTCCATGGAGATTGAAATCACGAAAATTGAAGCCAAGAAGATAAAGCGAAGAATTGTGCTTTTCATTGAATTCGAATTTTAGCCTTCCAAAGATAAGGCTTTGTGATCAAGTGCAACTTCCATGATCGGCCAAGATGAGTGAGGGATTTATCATTCTGTTCCCTTCTCCGACACTGCCTTGATATGCCTCAACACCCGCTCGTGTATCTTATGCACAATAAAATCGCTCCAAAGCGTCCAATAAAAAGTCGGTTTGATTTTGTTGTAATACCAAGTTGTCCCTTCCAATAAAGTATGTCCATTTGGCAAGGCAGTGAGTTTAAACTGTCCTTGTTTGGATACAAAAAAACCATGCAGGTGATTTGGGTGCAGGTCGTAAAAACTCAATTCTGTCATTGGCTCTGGCTGGTCTACCACTTCAAATTTTAAAAGCAGTGGTTCGTCCCAAACGGTGATGGGTTCTACAAAACTGCCTGTGGAGAAATTGCAATGCCTTACAGCACCAACGCCTTGTCCTTCAATTTTTGCATTGATGGGATAGGCGATTCCGGTTCTGAAAATAAATTCGGTGGGTTCGTCCAGTTGTGGGAATTCAACCACATTTTTCCAAACGGTCTCGGCAGAAGCATTGATTTCAATAGTGGTTACAATGGGTTTTATTGGTTCGTCATTGTCCCTAGTTGCATATTCAAAACCCATCAATGCAGGAACTGATAAAATCAATATCATCAAGGTGGTTGGTGGGCTGCCCGCAAGTTTTTTGCTGACAATTTCCCAACCAATCAAATGACCTATCCAATTGAAAAACAGCCCAATGGGGGCCGCCATTACGATACAGATAATTCCTTCCAATGCGAATGTCAATAATCCACCACAGAAAATGAGCAGCGTCCAAAAGGAAATGTTGCGGCAATTGCGTTTGGTTACCGCGTTTTTGTAGGCCAGTATAATGGTGGAGGAAGCGCCCATCACCAATGGCAACCAGATAAAAAGTCCGAGTGCGTAGTCCCTAAAGACATTGGTGGCTAAATAGGCAAAGATCCATCCGAAAATGCAGGTGGTCCCAGCCGCCAGGTATTCTCTAGGGATGTTAATTTGTTTGTCGTTTGTCATTGTAGTTTGGTTTGTTAAACTGTGCTATGTTTTTTATCGCCTGATTCCAAAACAAAAGGTAGCCAATTGTCCCGGTTGATGGTTTGAAAAGTTGCTTCTGGGTAAGTTTCGTGCCAAGCAGCGGGTGCTTTGGCTTCTTTATTCCCAAATTTGAACTCATAGCCCACCAGTTTCCCTTCGTATTCTTCTACATAGTCCAGTTCTGCACCCGTTTGGAGCCTCCAGAAAAAACGGTTCGCCCGCGTTTGATGGTTATCCAAAAGTTTAGATCGTTCGATAAAAAGGTAGTTTTCCCAAAGTCCCCCAGCGTCATCACGAAGATTAAGCGGTGCAAATTTCTCAATCAGCGCGTTTCGCACCCCCAAATCTTGAAAGAATATCTTCTGTTTCTTAGAAATTTCCTTGCGCAAATTCCGGCTGTATCCACCCACCGTTTTTAACACGAAAGCCTTTTCCAATAAATCCACATAACGTTGTACGGTGGCTGCATCCAAGCCTAATTGTCGGGCCAGTTCATTGAACGACACCTCTGATCCAATCTGAAAAGCCAATAACCGGAGCAGGTCGCGCAATTTGCCACTTTGGCGGATGCCACTCAATTCGAGCACATCTTTGTATAGATAAGCATAGGTCAATTCGTGGAGAAAAGTGGCCTTGTCTGTCCGATTTTCAAGTTCCAACACCCCAGGATAAGTGCCGAAAAGCAACCATTCTTCCAGTCGGCTATGGTAGTCAAGTACACTGGAACTAGCGGTGAGTTCTCCAGCGGAAAACGGGTGCAATTGGAAAGTCCACGTACGCCCAGTCAGTGGTTCGTGGATTCTATTGGCAAGATCAAGCGAGGAAGAACCCGTGACGAGGATGCGCAATTTTGGAAAATTGTCGTGTAGAATTTTCAGGTTGATACCAATATCAGGAATCCGTTGAGCCTCGTCAATAAACAGATAGTCAAACCCGGCAACAAAAAGACGAAATTTATCTAAGTCTCTGGAAGAAAAAACCTCAGCGTGAGGATTGAAATCAGCATTAACCTGCAATACTTTTTTGCCCTCTAATTTCTCAAAAATATGCTTTACCAAGGTCGTTTTTCCTACCTGACGTTGCCCATACAGAATAATGATTTTGCGAGGCTCGCTCATCAACCGATTGGTAATTTGGCCTTCGATAGTTCTTTCAATAAATGCCGCCATGATGTAAATTCTAAATTATGGCGCGAATTTATGGAATACATTCGACAAAATGGCGCGAATTTATGGAATATCTTTTCTCTCACGGTCTTCCCTACGTTGAATTTTGGTCTTGCAACTGCCAACTGCCCTACTTCTGGCTCGCCTCGTACAAAAAGTCCTTCTCCTCCTGGCTCAAACTCTCATACCCTTGCGCCTTTATTTTATCCAGGATAGCATCCAGTTTTTCCTGAAAAGACACATCGTGCGTGTCTGACTTGCCGCTGCCTTTTGCACCGCCAAACGTGGCGCGCATAGTGGGTGCATTTTTGGGGCGATTGAATTTTGGGCGGGATTTGGCAGAAAAAAGGCCTCTTAGCCATGCGAAAAAATTATTGATCGGAATAGCCCAGTCCTTGCCGTCCCGTAATTGATATACAAAGAAACAACCGGCCCCAAAGCCCGCGATATGCGCTGCATGGCCACCTGCTGGATACGTGCCCGCGATACCCACCAAATCAAGCAGCACCAGAATCAAAACGATGTATTTCACCTTAACACTTCCCAGCAGCAGGAGCGCCACCCGGTAATCAGGGGCAAGGATGAGCGCCGCACCGCCCAAGGCCATCACCGCCGCCGAGGCACCCAGCGCATAAGAGCCAACGCCTAGGAAAAACTGCGCGGTAATCACATAAATCACCGCACCCACCAAACCACCAAGCAGATAGATGGGCAATATCCTCCGATCGCCGATGAGGTCGCTGACGATGGTGCCGAACAGGTAAAGCCCCACCATATTGTTGAGCAAATGGAAAAAGCTATCGTGCAGGAACATGTGGGTCGCAACACCCCAAAATCGCCAGGCCAGCGTGCTCAAGTCGGCATGGAGCGTCAAATAATCCAGCATGGTATCGTACATCCCGCCTGCTTTGCCCATGGTGAATATGCTCATTGCCAGGTACACCAGTTTAATGGTGACAAACACCGCGAAATTGATCACCACGAGCTTGGTCACCATGTTCCCCGCCCGGAGGGAATATTGAAAGTCGTCCCAGATAGATTTGAATAGCGACATGAGAATTGGATCGATTGATTCGATTGATTCGATTGG
>JACMMM010000382.1 GCA_014379065.1 Saprospiraceae bacterium | reverse complement strand
GGATCTGGTGCTGTATAATTTGAAAGCGGCAGAGATTCAGTTAAGGCTTTTGGCAGGGGAACTTTGATCCGTGAAATCCGTGTCTCATCCGTTTAATCCGTGTTCCACTTCGCGAGGATGGGACACGGATTAAACGGATGAGACACGGATTTTCGCAGATTTTCTTCTACCTTATTTTTTCCAGCAGCTATCCAGCATCTCTGCCAAACGAGTAATGCCTGCTTTATTGCGTTCAAAGCCGCCGTCTTTTTCGCTGGCGGCCACTACATCCGGGCAAGCGTCAAATGCCTTTCGAATACCTTTATTCAGATTGAGCGCAAATTTCATCCCACTGAGGGAGATCATGTCCATTTCGCTGACTTTATAAATGACATACTCTGGAGGGTTATTCAACCCTCTTTGCTCGCCGGTATAGGCCAGAAATGCCATGACCGTCGGCGATTCGTACAACACCTCCATCACCTGAGTGGTTGTTTTGCTGCCAAAGCTCATTTCGCTGGCTGATTGGAACGGAAGGCACTTGAAACGGCGTCCGTCAAAGCTGAATTCAGTAATTTTTTTCCAATCGGGCCTAAAAACATACACGTTCTTCTCCATGTCCTTGGCAAAACGAACATTTTTGTCAAAAGCGATAAAATTCGGGTCATCCAATAAAAAACTGCCCTTCCCTTCCTCTCCGTTCGAATAGAGCGACCCCGGAAATTCTTTGCCATTTTCGCTCAATGCTTTTTTGTCTTCCTTAAAGGCTTCAACCCTTAAGCCAGCATCGGTTTTGAATTCTTTTTCGGCAACCACCGCTACCTCTTCTTCTTTAAACTCCATAGCAAAATGGCTGCTGCTGCGGCTGCAGCGGGTCTGGTTGGCGCGTTGTTCCGCAATGTCTTCAGACAATCTTTTTCCATCCTTTGGATCAAAATCATTAGCAACAACCGCTTGTGCAAAAGTCTCGGCCTGATCAAAGTTTTCCAACCAGTAGTGGAGCAATCCCAGGTCGTACAAACAAGCATATTTGAGTTTTTTCCCTGCTTTGTCAGCCGCGTCATATTTGTCTTTTTGTTTTTCAAAAAAAGCGATGGCCGATTGGCTCAGGATGCGAACGGAATCAAGGGGTTTGTCGGCGCGCATGGTTGCAAATGCAGCGTTGGCATCTTTGAGCGCCTGTTGAAACCCTGCGTAATCAGGATGTTTTTCAGTGTCAAGTATTTGCAGTTTGAAGTTTTCCGTAATGGGTGTATATCCAAAGGTTCTCGCCAAATCCTCTTTCATATTGGCCAGCGCGGCATAGATAGCGTCTTGATCCTGTTTGCCAACATCGCGCCCAGCGCCATCCTTGATGTATTTGGCCGCTTCGGTAGAAGAATTGAAATTGGCACTTTTGCAAACCTGCGGGTATTCGTTCCATGATTTTTGGTACAAAACCTTGTCTGTCTTGTCCTGCAGCTTGGCACTGAGGGTATGCACGAATTTGGTTTCAACGTTGTAGGTAGTGGTTTTTATCTCCTTGCCGCTCTTGTCTTTAGTGGTCGTGGTGTTAGTTTTTATCTCGGCGTTTCCTTCATATCGGAAATCACCTAGGGAGACTTCAATATTAAAATCGCCTCCTTTTTCGACCTTTTTGTACCCGGGCACAACGGCATATTGCAGTACCGACTTTTCGCTCATGCCGATTCTGGGCAAATCATTTGGCTTGGCGGATACGATGGCACTGTAATATTTGTAATCGGCCGGAAATGGCTTTTTGGGCATCCTTAAATATTGTACAGGAACTTTTTCTCCATCAAGGTCAACTTTTTGGGCTTGAACGGGTAGTGTAAAAAACAGGGCAGCCAGCAGAATTTGAAAATGTTTTGTCATGTAAAAGTTTGTGTTTATTCGGCGCAAATGTAGGAATAATAAAGGCAGGGATTTCGTTGGCAATTATGCTCAAATCTCTGCTAACCCTTTCGCTTTTTCTCGGCATTGAAACATGCTCAAAGGCCCAAAATCTTCTCCAAAACGGCGATTTTGAGACACATGGCAGGTTAGATTGTATCAACTGCCCTATGTTTGGCTATAAATTTTCAGCGGTTATTCCACCTTGGAAAACTATTAATGGCAGCTACCCTTTTGTCTGTGACTGCCAGTATAAAAAGGAGGCGGCGGCGGCCAACGATGGGATTTGTGATTTCAGGAAAGTAAGTCCACATAGCGGCTGTAACATGATGGAGTTCGAATATACGCCATCCTGCATGGATCAAAATCACAAAACCCGGGGTTGCTCTGCCTATTTGGGCACTAAACTTCTCCAAGCCCTGGAAATTGGCAAAGTGTACGAGATCTCCCTTTGGCTGTATATTCTGCCTTCTCCGCCTTCGGATTCCGCATACACGCAATATATTGGCATCAATCTCTACCCGGATGCCGTGCGAAACCCAAGCGGTAAGTTATTGGAGAGTGCCGCTTTTCATCTAGATACGGTGATTTTTGGGCACTGGTATCGCGTAAAATGGTTGGTTCGACCCGTTTGCAATCTTCAATTTTTGGTTTTGGGAGTGTTTCGTGGGCACGATGACCCGCCAGTTAATTTAAAAGGCCACCACAATCGGTTTTACATTGACGATGTGGCAATCAGGGAGGCAACTGGGATCAAAGATGCATCCTTAGCGATCACCCCATATTGCAGGTTTTCCAAAAAAGAGAAGGAAGAAATACCGGAAGAGATTGACGGGACCATCTGCTTTTTCAATTCCAACGACAGCCTGCTTTCCCCCTTGGCAATGGCCGCTTTGGATTCCTTTGCACTTCGGGCGGCCGCAAATCCATCAACGGCGTTCATCATCGTTGGACGAACGGACAGTATCGGTTCGCAACATAAATCTTTATCGTTTGCTAGGATAAAAAGTGCTTTGGATTACCTGAAAGAAACACACGGCGTCCACCGTTTTAGATTTCTCCCCATAGGTCTTGGAACTGATAACCCATTGGCAGTCAATACGACTGAAGCGGGAAGACAACAGAACCGTTCTGTCCAAATTCAACAGATGGATTGCCCGTTGCACATGATGGTTTACAGAAATGTTTTGCTTCATGTTTTCGCCGGAGAAAAACCCGAAGCTTTCAAATTGTTGAATATTTGGCTGAATCTGGTGCCTGATCGAAAAAAAATACTTGCACTTTTTGATCCGCGCCTTGACGCTTTAAAATCTGATCCAAAATGGAAGGCCGTGGTGATAAAAAAAGTCCGAGAATCTTACCGTACTCAGCAGCAACCCGCTTTATCATTTGCCCTGGATTCTTTGGGTTTGGAAGATCAGAAATGTCGTTTGCTGAATCGTTATGTTGAAAATATGCAGGTTTATTTGGCCGATACAGATAGTACGGACCGTCGTTGGAATGTATCCTATTTTTCCGACACCAGTTATCTCTGTCCAATTCGTGACGAAGCGCATGTGCAGGCTCTGATCAACTTGATTGGCAATGATTGGCCCAAAATTTCGGAAGTAGGTGAACGCCCCACTAAGACTGCCTTTCTCGTGGTTAGCCATACGGGCGATACGGCAATTATCGTTCGATATTTGCCTTTGTTGAAACAACGCTGTCAAGCAGGAGAAGCCGAGTGGATACATTTTGCCACCTTGTCTGACCGAATGTTGGTGCATCGCGGACTACCCCAACGCTATGGGACACAATACCAACCGCCAAGCAGCGCGTCCGAAAAACTCAGGCTTTTCCCATTGCAAAATGCGGCAATGGTAAATGAATGGCGGAAAGAATTGGGCTTGGAACCGCTTTTGAGTATTGAATAAAAACACCTACAAATCTCCCACAGATTTCGGCCTCCGCTCCCTGTCCCAGAAAAACCCATCCAATTTCTTCGTGTCCGTCCCCGCTTGCTTCATTGGAATGAATTTTCCGCTGGGCTGCTGGTAGAATTTAATGCTTTCCACCTTGTTGTTGCCAAAAAAAAGCCGCATTTCCGAGCAGGCCGTCTCGTTCAGGCCGATATAGGCTTGTTTGTCATCTACTGCATAATACACGGCTTGGGCATTGCCTTCCACCAGCATTTCGCGGGCCTGATCATCGCGGAAGTAAACGGTGGAGTTGCGCCCTTTGATTTGGTTGAAAAGGATGCCATCCTCCGAATTGATGACCATCGCGTTTTGACGCAACCAAAGCCGGTCTAATTTCTTGTTTTTCAACAACATCTTAATCGTGTCGCCCGAAAACTGAGAAGTGTCCGACCAGATGATAGGCAGGTTTTTGATCTTGTAAAACCAGAAAATCGAATCCGCGCTGCTAAACGTGAGCGAGTCGCAAACCGCCTGCAAATCGCTTTTGAAAATCCGCACGTCGCGGTGCGCATACAGTTCGCGCACATCACTGGCCGAATCGCGTTTGAAGGAAGTCAGCGTATCGGCTGACATGAACATGGTATCGCGGTCTATCAGGCTTTTCATCATCGGCCTGCCGCCTGCGCCTGTAGGGCCAAAGCCCCCGAATGCGTTTAGATACTGCGATTTTTTGTTGTAGTCCATGCGCCAAGAAAGCACGGTGTAATCGCTTGCCGTGTCGCTCCATACCACGCTGCCAAGTGCCAAGCCGTTACCCAACACGTCGTTAAAATCCAGCGAATCGGCTTCGATGATGTTGGGCGGATCGCTCACCCGGCCTCTGCCCGTGAGTTGGTAGATTTTGTTGCGGCTGTCGTAGCGGATTTCAGCCCCTTGGATGTCGCGGGTGCTGTCGCGGAAATGGGCATTGCCTCGCAGCATTATTTTCTCGTTGTTGCGGTTGTAGCGAATTACATCGGCATCGGCAAATTCCCCTTTTTTGGGGTCTTCGATGTGCGCATCGCCTTCGAGTGTGTATTCTTTCAACTCGCCACCTTGGTAGCGCATTTTTCGTGCTCGGCCGAGTTGGCCATCTTTTTCATATTGCGGGTTTTGATCAAATTCCGCAAAGTCAAGGTTCATATCGTAAAACCCGTGCTCAGTGTAAATTTTACTCCCGCGCTGGCTGATCAACGTGGGGGCAACAAAGCGTACCAGTTGGGCTTCTGTATTGAACGTCATAGTGTCCGTTCGCATCGTAAACTCAGGGTCGGTTACCACCACATCACCTTTTAAAAATATCTCTTTTTGCTCCACAAAATAATGCCCTCGTCGGCTCACGACCTGACTTTTGCCATTCGTCATGGTGGCGCCCGTGGTGTAGGTCGCGATTTTGTTGCCCAAGTCATAGCGCAAGCGCCTGGTGAAAAGTTGCTGTTGGCCATTCACCAGCACCACTTCTCCAAAGAGGTCGCTGATTTTAGTGACGGCATCGTAGTGCGCCGAATCGGCAAAAGCCCGAACCGAATCGCCTTGGGCGATGACCACCTTGCCGCGCAGCACGGCAAAATCCTTGTCCAATGTGGCAGTGTCGCAATAAATGAGCGTGTTTTCCTGTCTCAACCGCACGGTGCCGCTTAGTTTTTGAATTTCGCGGCCATTTTTAAGGAAGTATTCGATGACAGCGGCGGTTTCGATTTTTAGTTTTTGGGTGTCGGATTTGACTGTTGACTGTTGACTTTTGACCGTTGGCAGTTGACCGTTGACTCTTGAGGGTTGACCATTGACCGTTGAGGGTTGATTGGTGATTTTTGGCGGAGCAGTCGGGTCTTGCGCCAGTAGCGAGTTGGCGCAAAAAAGAAGCAAAAGGGCGAACAGCCCAAATTTCAATGTTAGAGTGAGAGGTTTCAATGCCGTGGATTTCTTTGAAAATGCAATTTGGGGGAGAATGCAAAACGTGCGTTTCACAGGACAATTTTAGGAACGAATGGTTTTGGATAAATGCCGCTTATAATTTGAAGAGGAGCGAAAGTATAGCAGGGGGGAACTTTAGGTCAATTTTTTTTAAACACAAATTGTATTTTTAAAAATAATTGTTTTAAGTTTGCTCATCTTTTGCTTTTCAAAACGCCACCAGCGTTGGACTTCTGCAGAATGTAAAACAAAAAACCTAAACCATGACCATTGAAGACCTATACGAACTGGCCGTCAACAACTTGACCAATGAACATGTCATGCTTGACCTTGGTATTGTAGACAATGAATTGGCGACAAAAATTTTCGCAGAAACGGGTGTTGACTTAACAGGCTTTGTAATTTCTATTGATAATTATGGAATTCGACATGCTATAGAACGGCACGGTAACTCAAAAACGGAAATACCGCGAGGCCAAGTCCCACTACAAAAATCAGACTTTTATACGGCCATCGAAATTGTAATGGAGGCAGATAATTTCAGGTATGATTTCAGAGGAAAAATAGATCACTCAAATTTGAAAGAGTCCCTTGTGTTTGACAAAATAATCGCGGATTGTCACTATTTCGTGTCACTAGAAGTTCGCACAGTGGTCAAGCGTGAGAAGCTTAGCCGACTCGTTTTCCAAACCATGTACATCAAAAAAATCGCAGCACCCTGAAGACAGAATGCTGCGATTTTGAAAGAAACCGACGCCGAATGCACCTTCTTTGAAGAAGTCCCCCGCTAAAACGCCCATGACGTTTCGGTTTGCGATACAAAGGTACGTCATAACTATTCAAAAATGCAAGTGGCGAAAGCCTTGAAAATTTGATTGTCAAACAGAAAATGACCGTTCTCGGCTCCCAATTGAAACACTCTAATTATCAAATTTTAAACACAAATTGTTTTTTAATCAAAACATTTCATTTAATTTTGCCCATTCTTTCACTCTCCATCGGTCAGCTTTTTAAAACTCCGTTACTTTGGGCGCAAATTACAAATCATCGAAGCCACCCGCCTCCGCTCCTGCCTCCGCTGCTAAAGCTTCGGCAGGTAAAAAAACTACGGCGGGTAAACCGGCTAACAGTCAGCAAAAGCCAAAAATGCAAGAAGTAAGATATACCGAAGACGAAATCAAATCCCTTGACTGGCGCGAGCACATCCGCCTGCGCCCCGGCATGTACATCGGCAAATTGGGCGACGGCTCCAGCCCCGATGATGGCATCTATGTGTTGCTCAAAGAGGTCATAGACAACTGTATTGACGAATACGCCATGGGCAATGGGCGACAAGTTGATATCACGCTCAACGAGAATGGCTGCACCGTGCGGGACTACGGGCGGGGTATCCCGCTTGGGAAAGTCGTGGATGTCGTGTCGAAAATCAACACGGGCGCGAAGTATGATTCCAAGGCCTTCAAAAAAACGGTGGGCCTTAATGGCGTGGGTACCAAAGCGGTGAATGCCCTTTCTGAGTATTTTAAAGTCAGCTCCATTCGCGAAGGCCAGATGAAAACCGCCGAGTTCAACTTTGGAAACCTCAAGCATGAAAGCAAGTTGTTGCCGACCAAAGAGGAAAATGGGACGCTGGTTGCTTTCAAGCCCGACAATGGTCTTTTTAGAAATTACCGTTGGCTTCCGGAGTTTGTGGAGCAAAAACTTTGGGACTACGCCTACCTCAACGCCGGACTCAAAATCAATTTCAATGGCAAAACCTTTCTTTCGAAAAATGGTCTTCTCGACCTGTTGGAAAAGAAAACCGGCGCAGAAGCCACGCGTTATCCCATCATCCACCTTCGTGGCGAGGACGTGGAAATCGCGCTGACACACGGCAACCACTATGGAGAACAAATCTATTCGTTTGTAAACGGTCAAAATACCACGCAGGGTGGCACCCACCTCAATGCATTTCGGGAGGCGCTGGTGAAAGTGGTGCGTACCCACTTCAAAAAAGAATTCGACGCAAAAGATATCCGCGAAAGCATCATCGCAGCCGTGGCAGTGCGGGTGGAAGACCCCATATTTGAAAGCCAAACCAAGACCCGGCTCGGCTCCGAGCGCATGGGCCCGGATGCACCCGCAGTACGCACGTTCATGTCCGACTTTTTGATGAAGGACTTGGACAACTTCCTCCACAAAAACACGGAGGTTGCGAAGGAATTGCTCAAGCGCATCCAACAGAGCGAGCGCGAACGCAAGGAAATTTCGGAAGTAAAAAAACTGGCCAACCAGCGCGCCAAGGCGGCCAATATCCACAACAAAAAACTCCGCGACTGCCGCTATCACCTGAATGAAAAAGGCGTGGAGGAGGTGCGATTGGCCACTACCGTCTTCATCACAGAGGGCGATTCGGCCAGCGGTTCCATCACCAAATCACGGAACACGGACACGCAAGCGGTGTTCAGTCTGCGAGGTAAACCCTTGAACTGCTATGGCCTGACCAAGAAAATCGTGTACCAAAACGAGGAGTTCAACCTCCTACAACATGCGCTGAACATCGAGGATTCGCTTGACGACCTGCGCTACAACCGTGTCGTGATCGCCACAGATGCCGACGTGGACGGGATGCACATCCGCTTGCTGATGCTCACTTTTTTTCTCCAGTTTTTCCCGGATGTGGTGCGCAATGGCCACCTCTACATTCTCGTCACCCCGCTTTTCCGGGTGCGCGACAAGCAGCAGACCTTTTACTGCTATTCCGAAACAGAAAAGCAACAGGCCATCAAAAAACTGCGCGGCAAACCCGAGATCACGCGATTCAAAGGTTTGGGCGAAATCAGTCCCAATGAGTTTGGCGCCTTTATCGGTGAAGACATCCGGCTGGATCCGGTGTTTCTGCCTGAAGAGACCAATCTTGACCATGTGCTGGATTATTACATGGGCAAGAATACGCCTGAGCGTCAGGAGTTTATTATTGACAATCTGCGCATAGAGTTGGATATTATTGATACGCCGGAGGAAGAAGCACAGGTTGAGCCGGTGGCGCGGGAAGAAATATTGGCAGAGGCATGATTAAGTCTAACAAGATATACCTACCGGGATTATTGGCTTTATGGGTTTTCCTGATCTCCATTTATTTGATGTTATTGGGGCTCGCAATAGGAGACAGTGCCGCGAGCTTTACAGAAAAGTGAATTTTACATTCAACAATGAAACACACCCGCACGCTCATCCTCCTCGCGCTCCTCGCTTTGGTAGCGCTTATTTTTTACAAATACCGTCAGCCGCGCTTTGTAGCGGGAGAAAAAGTCCCAGATTTTGAAGTCGGGCTTTTGACAGGCGAACGCGCCAAACTCTCCGATTTGAAAGGGAAATATGTGCTGCTCCAGTTCTGGGGGAGTTGGTGCGGCCCTTGTCGGAAAGAAAACCCCGAACTGGTGGCGCTCTACCAAAAATACCACGACCGGGGTTTTGGAATATTCAGCGTCGCTTTGGAGCAAAACCCACGCGCATGGCAAAACGCCATTGCACAAGATGGCCTGATTTGGAAATATCACACCATGGAATCCGCAGAGTTCAAAGGCGGAAGGGCATCTCAGTTCAACGTTAAGTCCATCCCGGCCACTTTTTTGATCAATCGTGAAGGAGTGATTATGGGGGTAAACCTTAAGCCTGATTATATTGATAAGATGCTGGGCGAGAAGATTTAGGGAGATTGATTCGATTGGTCCGATTATGAGATTGATTCGATTGGGTGGTTTACCAATCGAATCAATCCCCCAATCGAATCAATCGGCTAATCGAATCACCATCTCCGTCGCCCCAACGACAGCACCGTGGCGGCCAAAAACAGCGCAATAATGGACAGGAAATAAACCAGGTCGCGGGTGTCGAGCACACCCCGGCTGATGGAATCGTAATGATAGGCGATGCCAATGGATTGAACGATGTCATCCGTTTTACCAAAGAAAATGGGAAGCCGACTGAGGTAATCGAAGGAGAGATAGGTAAAAAAGCAAAGAAAGGTGGCGAGCACGAATGCCACAATCTGATTGTTGGTGAGCGAACTGGCAAATACACCAATGGCCGCAAAAGCCCCAGCCAAAAACAACAGGCCAATATAAGAGCCGAGAATGCCGCCCGAATCGAGATTGCCGGGAGGAGCGCCAAGATTGTAAACAGAAATGTAGTAAAGGGCGGTGGGCAACAACGCAAAAGCAACCAACGCGAAGCAAGCCAGGAATTTACCGCCGACAATCTGCCAATCCGTAATAGGCCGTGTGGCAAGAAGTTCAATCGTACCTGTTTGCTTTTCTTCCGCAAAGCTGCGCATCGTGACTGCCGGAATGAGAAACATGAACACCATGGGCGATACATAGAACAGCGTATCGAGGTTAGCGTAACCACCTTCAATAACGCCAAATTCGGGAAATACCCAGAGCAACAGGCCCATCAGTATGAGGAATACCCCAATCACGATGTAGCCAATGAGCGAGGAGAAAAAAGCGTTGATTTCTTTTTTGAAGATAGGGATCATATCACTTCGTCAATTGTTGAAAAACATCTTCCACGGAGTGCTCAGCCTTATGCAAATCCAACAATGTCAGTCGGTTGGCAACGGCGAAAGCGAATACTTCAGCGCGAATATCTTGACCTGAAGCGGCAAAAAATTGCCACTGATTTTTACCGATGCTTTTGACGCTGTGGACGTTTTTGATTTTCGCCAGCAGGTTTTTGTCGGTGCTTTCAGCAAATTCTGCCGTGACGACAGTCTGCCCAGCAAACTGCTGTTTGAGTTCCTGGATGGGCGCATCGGCCACCAGTTTTCCTTTATTGATGATGATGGCACGGTCGCACACGGCCTCTACTTCACCGAGAATGTGGGTGCTGAGGATGACCGTTTTTTCTTTGCCGAGATCCTTGATGAGCTGGCGGATTTCGATGATTTGGTTGGGGTCAAGACCGCTGGTAGGTTCGTCTAATATCAATACTTCGGGGTCATGGAGCATGGCTTGGGCCAGTCCGACGCGCTGCCGGTAGCCTTTGGAAAGTTCGCCGATCTGCTTGTGGCGATGGCTGCCAAGTCCGGTGCGTTCCACCATTTCGTCTACTTGTTTGGTCACGTTTTTCACCTGGTGTAGTCCGGCAGTGAACGCGAGGTATTCGCGGACGTACATCTCCCGGTAAAGCGGGTTGTGCTCTGGGAGGTAACCGACGCGGGTGCGGGCTTCCATCGGTTTCGCCGCTACATCAAAGCCACAAACCTCGACAAAACCTTCATTTTGAGGAAGATAGCCTGTGATGATTTTCATCGTGGTCGTTTTACCTGCGCCGTTTGGGCCGAGAAAACCTAGTACTTCGCCCTTTCGTGCTTCAAACGAAATGTGGTCCACGGCGTGTTGGAAGCCGTATATTTTGGTGAGATTGGTGACTTTTACGGACACAGGTGAGAGGAGTGAGAGAACGTGAGAGGAGTGAGAGCGCCTACCTAAGTAAAGACTTTGGCGGACAAAAGAGATTTTGGTGCAAAATTAGCAATCCTT
>JACMMM010000381.1 GCA_014379065.1 Saprospiraceae bacterium | reverse complement strand
CTTGGCAACGGCTTTGATAGCATCGTCTACTTTGGTAAGGATGGGCCTGAGGAGTTCTTCACGCTTGGCTGTGACCATCTGGTTGGCCTCTTGCTCAAACTTTTGCAGGAACTCCTGCTGCTTTTGAAGTTCTGCTTGCCGCTGTTGTGCTTGCAAGGGCGTCAAATTTCCTGCGTCGTATTCTTTTTGAAGCGACTCTGCGGCAACTTGCAGGGCACGGCCCAGTGAGTCATCCTTTGCGCCAAGTTTGTCGGTATAGCCCTTCAAGTCCTCATTAGCCTTTTTGGTGTCAGGCAAAAGTTCGAGGAGGTTTCCGAGGTTCATGTGGCCGTATTTCGGCGCAGTTTGAGCGCTAAGGGTTGCGCTCAACAAAAGCGCGAAGAGAAAAATTGGTGTTTTTTTGAACATTGATGAGTATGTTTTTGTACATAGAAACGGTAAACGGCGCAAAGGTAATTGAATGCATCTGTTAAAAATCGGTTAAGCTACACTTTACACATTGGACGAAACGACACTGACAATCGTTTAGCTGCTGTACCTTTGGCTCACGACATGAAAAAACTACTCGCGCTCCTCTTTCTCTGCTTCTTATTTGTACGCGCCAACGCGCAAACCGAACCAACCCCCATTCAGTTTTCCGGCCTCATTATGACGGAGGCAGACGGCCGCTTGGTTCCAGTACCTTATGCTTCTATTTCAATACCCCAAAAACGCCGTGGCACCTATGCTGACTATCGTGGCTTTTTTACGATCGTGGTTGAAAAAGGTGAAAAAGTGCGCTTTACTTGCATTGGTTTAGAACCCGTTACGATTACCATTCCCGATACGCTCACCCAAGATCGCTACGCCATTGTGCAATTGATGAGCCAAGACACCATCCTCCTGCCCGAAGCAGTCATCTTCCCTTGGCCTTCTAAAGAGCACTTCAAAATTGAGTTCCTCAAGATGGACGTAACCCCCGAACTTCAGCGTCGCGCGACGGAAAACCTTGCGAACGAATACCTCGCAGAGGCCCGAAAAAACCCCGACATCGTGCCTTATGGTGGCCGGGAAAGCGCCAATTTTTACCTTCGCCAGCAAGCGCGTGAATATTATTATATCGGCCAAACGCCTCCGATGAATATTTTTAGCCCCTTGGCTTGGGGACAATTTTTCAAGGCCTGGAAAGATGGGAAGTTTAAGAAGCAGAAGAAGGGATAGGAGGGATTTTGGATTTGCGATTTTGGATTTACGATTTGGTGCGTTGATCTTTGATAGTGTTAGCCTCCTAAGCGCTATTGGAAACATAAATTAACTTATGCGACTGATCCAGTTATTTCTATTGATCGCCTTTTTTGCTTGCGAAACCCCAGCGCCTCCCGAATCGAGAGGGGATAAACTTGCTAAGTCGCTTTGTGGCTGTACCATACAATTGTTGGCCCTCAACAAGCAGGCAGAGTCAGCTTCCGACAGCCTGGCATTCAGAAATATTGCCGATGAGTTTGAAAAAGCACGCGCTTGTGCCATTAAATTGGGCATTAAGCCTGCTGACAGCCCGGCACTTGAATTAGCACTAAAAACACATTGCCCCGTTCTAGTAGAAAATCAGGGCATTTTGCCCGAATTGTTGAAGCAATAGGACGTTGGACATTGGATGATGGACGTTGGATTGCGTTGCCCTTGGCATTGACGTTCAATGCTTTAAGTCATTTGTCCAACGTCCAAAGTCCAACATCCAAAGTTCAATGTCCAACATCCATCAAATTGAATTTGCGACCCCGGAATATGACGAGTCCGTTGCCCTCCGTTATGAGGTGCTCCGCAAACCTTTAGGCCTGTATTATTCGCCAGAACAACTGGCCACGGAGTGGTCGGATATTCATCTGGCGGCTTTCGATCCAGCAGGCAACGTCGTAGGCATCCTCCTATTGACAGCTGTGAATGAACAGGAAATAAAAATGCGGCAGGTTGCTGTTGCACCCGACCAACAGGGCAAGGGCGTGGGTGCTTCGCTCGTGGAAGCATCAGAGGATACAGCCCGATCTATGAATTTCAAAAAGATAACACTTCACGCACGTGAGACCGCCGTACCGTTTTATCTCCGATTGGAGTACCAAGCCGTGGGGGATAGATTTGAGGAAGTTGGAATTCCTCATTTTAAGATGGAGAAGACGCTTTAATTCTAGATACTTGTTCAGAGATCGCACCTCAATTTCAAAACAAAACGGGCGTTCCCGCAATTGGAAACGCCCGTCAATCTATATCATCGGACAATTTTTATCCCTTCTTCTTTCCCCCAGCCTTAGCCGCAGCCGCTTTCACCGGCTTCTCCACCTTCACCTCCACATCGCTCAAATTTGCCGCCTCCCCAATATGCCCGCCTTTCCTATACCAGAAAAAGAGCGCAGCTAAGCAAAGCAATAGGGTGATAGCTGAAGCCCCATAAGCCACTTTCTCACCGAGATAGAACGATCTTGGTTCAAAGCGCATTTCCAACTTCTGCTTTTCACCAGCTGGCAAACGCATAGCGCGGAGCAGGTAATCAGCTTTGATAAAATCCGGCGCAGGCTGACCGTTGAGGTAACATTTCCAACCCTTGGAAGGCGGATAATACATCTCGGAGAAGACCGCCAGTTGTTCGGTTTTGGCTGAGTACTCATACTCCATGCGGTCAGGGTGATAACTCGTAAGCCTGATGTAGTCGTTGCTGTCGCGTTGCAGGTTCAAGCCTTGCAAAGTGGCAGTATAAGATTCCTGCACTACTGCTGTATCTTTAGGATTGAGCGGGCCGAGCGCATTGAGTTCATCATCGCCGTTTTTAACCGTCTGGAAATTCTGGACAAACCAGGCGTTGCCGCAGGCTTCCGGGTTGGGAAATACCTGTCCTTTATCCGTAATGAGGTATTTGCCATTCATCATCCCCACGATATGGAGGTTTTTGCCGAGGTCTCTGCTGAGATATTTGTCCACTACTTCTTGGAAGCGCTGCAGTTTGGCTGCGTGGTAGCCGCTCAGGCTTTTGTGAAAATAAGAAGTGGTCGCATTGCCCGTAATGCCGCCGCGAGCAAGGTCGAGCACGCGATAGTACGGGTCTTTATCGGCTTTGATTTGATTGTCAAACGTCTCTTCTTTGGGTGGGTTCGTGGCGGCTTGTTTGGATTCGTATTTGCTGGCGGGCAAAGAGCGCATGCACACCAACCAGGTGTCGGCCAGCGAGAGGGTTGCCACCAGGCCGACCATGAGACCGGCTTTTAGGCTGCCACGCAAGTAGAAGAAAATCAGGCTAGCAGCAGCAGCAACAAAAGCCAGTGAGCGAATCAAATCTGCTCGAAGCATACTGGCGCGGTCTTCTTTTAAAGCGGCCAGCAACTGAGCGTTTTGCCCTAGGGCATCGTCGTTGGGACCGACGCCGTCAACACAGAACATTCCAACAAGACAGAGCAGCACAGTAGCGCCCAAGCCCATCCAAAGCGAGCGTTTTTTCTTTTCTGCTGATACGTCCGCGTCTGCTAATCTCTGTATTCCCATCGCTGCAAGAGCGGCCACGCATAAATGTCCCGGCCCCAAAGCCATGGACACCGCGCGGAACTTGCTGAACATGGGCAAGTAATCGTACAAAATATCATTGAGGAAGAAATTTTTCCCCCAGGCCAAGGTTACCATGAAGATGCCACTGAGCAAAAGCCACCATTTCACGGGGCCTTCTACCAAGAATGCCCCTAAGAAGAAAAGAAAGCATACAATGGCCCCATAGTAAATGGCCGTGCCGACGAATGGCTGGTCGCCATCATAAAAAATCGAGGCAATTTGAGCCTGCATTTGCGCTTTGGTCGTATTGGGTGGCATCTGTCTGGAAATTGCTTTCAGTAGTTTGGTATCTCCGAAAGTCTCGCCAGCGCCTCCACCTGCGAAGTGTGGTACAAGCAGTGTCATGCTCTCGCATACGCCATAACTCCAGCCAAACAGGTAGTCTTTGCTCAAGCCGTCGCCTTTGTCAGCACTGGCTTTGAGTTCAGATTTTCCGCGGATGGTCTCCTGACCGTATTCGTAGGTAGGCCAGAGTTTGGAGAGGTTGCATGCAAAACCCATGGCAATGGCCAAGCCCATGATTACCACGTGTTTGCCCCAGCGTACCAGCGCTTTATAGCGCACCGCATCTGCCAATTGTGCAAGCACATAAATACCCGCAATCAACAAGGTGTAATAGGTGATTTGAACATGGTTCACATAAATCTGCATGGCGGTGAGGAGGGCCAGTAACCCTGCGCCAGCGAGCAAACGCCCCCTGAAAAGCTGAACGGTAGCGGCCAATACACCTGGCGCAAAGGCCAAAGCCGCCATCTTGGTGGAGTGCCCTGCTTCGAGGATGTCCACATTATAGGTGCTGATGCCGTAGGCTGTCGCGCCAAATATAGCTACCCGCCAATCGGCGCCCAAGGTGATTATCAGGAGATACATGAACAACATTGCAGCCAGCACCTGAGCCCAGATCCCCGTGGCATCAGTCCACAAAAATGTGGCCTTGACAAGTGGCTTGGTGAGGTTGCCATGGATGGGGGTGTAGATTTGGTAGGACGGCATGCCACCAAAAGCGGAGTTGGTCCAGAGCGGTGCATCTTCGCCTTTTTTAATATAGTCCTGGATTTCCGTTTGCATCCCACGAGCCTTGTCGTTATCTGGCTGGGGAAGCGCTTTGCCGCCAAAAAAATTGGGCGCAAAAAACACAGCCGATACGGCGAACAGCACAGCGATGGCGATTAAATGGGGTGTGAATTTTTTAAAGTCCATGAGTTAGGATAATATGATATTTGGATATTGAGATATTTTTACCCGCCGAAGCCCTGGCGTAGGAGGGGGATATTGAGAAACTGCCCAGACCAAAAAAAATATCCCAATATCTCAATATCTCATTGTCAATCGCCGCGAAGGTAGGAATCAGTTCAAATTCAACAGCAATTCCCGCAGCGTATCTGGCAAAATCTCATGCCCTCCCTCAAAGCTGCGCTCCCCAAAGTCAATTCCGTTTTTGGTTTCTATTTCTTGCACTGTGTTCATCCGGTCAGGTGTGAGGAAAGGGTCTTGAGTACCGTAAAGCAAGTAAAGCTTTTTGTCGGACAAATAATCCCGGTGCGCGGCATAGTTCAGGTCTTCAGGGGGGAGTCCGGCCCAGAGCAACAAGTCGTGGAATCGGGGAAGTTTTTCCAGCATCCAACGGCAAATTGTAGCAGTGCCTTGTGAAAATCCGAGCAACACGATCCGTACATCGGGGGGCAATTGGGGCAGATAATGTTCGTAGAGTGTTTGGAGGTAATTGACGTAGTCTTCGATTTCGGAAAGGCGCTGGTGACGTGTCATCCAATTGGCGCCCACGGGTCCGGCGTAGCCTCTTTTGTAAAAATGGTTCAGCCCTTCGGGAGCTACCACGAGCGTGTGGTCATTTTCCAGAAGCCTGAAATTTTCCAGAAATTCGTCGGCCAACTGTGCGTAACCGTGGCAAACGATCCAGAATTGCTTGACATGCGCTCCTGGTGTGCCCAATGTATAGTAATGAGCGCTGCGGTTGATAGACAGGGTATGATGTTGCATCGATCGGGTATTGGGCGGCCAAAGTACAAGTGAATAACCAATATCCAACAAGGAATATCCAATGTCCAAGTAAGCGACATTTCTAAGTTTCTTTGCAGATCTAAGTGAATTTGTAAACGCGAGAAGATAAGCAAGGTGATCACTTGGAAATTGGACATTCCTTGTTGGATATTGGATATTCCCTTGGACATTCCTTGTTGGATATTGGATATTTTTTACACTCATGGACAAGATACTCATCATAGATGACGAAGAAAAACTCCGTTCCCTGTTGGCGCGCATTGTCGGGCTGGAAGATTTTGAAGTATTGCAAGCGGGTGATTGCAAAACGGGGCTTAAAAAACTAGATCAGCACAGCGATATCGCCGTGGTGCTATGCGATGTCAAACTTCCCGACGGCAACGGGGTTGATCTTGTCCAAAAAATAAAAACAGACTACCCGGTGGTCGAGGTCATCTTGCTAACGGCCTACGGTAATATTCCCGACGGAGTACAGGCCATCAAAAACGGTGCATTCGACTACGTCATCAAGGGCGACGACAACAACAAAATCGTTCCCTTGCTGCATCGTGCGGTGGAAAAAGTTGCCCTGGCTCAGCGGGTACGTCAACTGGAGAAACGATTGGGAGAGCGGCATTCGTTCGATCGAATCATCGGTAAATCCAAAAGCATTCAGGCTGCGATAGAACTTGCTCGCAAAGTGGCGCCCACTGACACCACCGTGCTCCTAACGGGCGAAACGGGTGTTGGCAAGGAGGTATTTGCCCAAGCCATCCATCAGTCAAGCCCGCGTCAAAACCGGCCTTTTGTGGCCATCAATTGTTCGGCATTCAGTCATGATCTGTTGGAAAGTGAGGTATTTGGTCATAAAGCAGGCGCTTTCACGGGGGCAATAAAGGATAAAAAAAGTTTGTTTGAGGAAGCCAATAATGGCAGCTTGTTTCTGGATGAAATCGGCGAAATGCCCGCTGATTTGCAAGTTAAATTATTGAGGGTATTGGAAACGGGGGAGTTTATCAAAGTGGGAGAAACCACTTCCACCAAAGTCAATGTGCGCCTTATTGCAGCCACCAATCGGGATTTGCCCAAAGAAATTGAGCAAGGCCATTTCCGGGCCGACCTGTTTTACCGCATTGCGGTGTTTCAGATAAAATTGCCCGCGTTGCGGGAAAGAGTGGCGGATATTATACCGCTCATACAGCATTTTGCGACGCTTTTTGCCCAGAAAACCAATCAAAAAATCAAGGCCCTTGACGAGGGTTTTATCGCTGCGCTCAAGCAGCACGCTTGGCCCGGTAATATACGTGAATTAAAAAACGTGATCGAAAGGGGTGTTATCCTGATGGAAGAAGGCGTTTTGCGTGTAGAAAACTTGCCGTTTGAATTGCAACAATTAGCCCTTAACACATCCTCCAAAGAACCTCAGACCCTTTCCGCTTTCGATTTGGCAAGTGCTGAAAAACTCCATATTCT
>JACMMM010000380.1 GCA_014379065.1 Saprospiraceae bacterium | reverse complement strand
TTTGACAGAGTATTTATCTTTTTCTGGAATCCGGGAAGTGACAAAATCATCCGCGTGGATGACCTAAAAGCGGAGCTGTTTGAATGATGCGGTATGAAATTTGCGCATACTCAAACACTTATCATTAAAACACAAACACTATGTGCGGATTTGTCGGACTATTTGGCTCGAAAGCCAAAGAAGGTCTTTTGCGCGAGCAAGTGCTCGGTATGTCAAAAAAACTACGGCATCGCGGTCCCGATTGGAGCGGGATTTTTTCTTGCGATCAGGCTATTCTCTCTCACGAACGACTCGCAATTGTTGACCCTGCATCGGGCGGTCAGCCGCTTTACACCCAAGATCACAAGGTGGTGCTGGCCGTAAACGGGGAAATCTACAACCACCGAAGCATACGCAAACGGTTTGAGGGCAAATACGAATACCAGACAGAATCTGATTGTGAAGTGATCCTTTCGCTCTACCGCGAAAAAGGGAAGCATTTTTTCGAAGACCTGAATGGGATTTTCGCTTTCGCGCTTTACGACGTGGATGCCAATGCCTTCTTGATTGGTCGCGACCACATGGGTATCATTCCACTTTACATGGGTTGGGACCAGCACGGGAATTTTTATGTAGCCTCGGAACTCAAAGCCCTCGAGGGCATTTGCAAGCAGATTCAGGAATTCCCACCCGGTCACTTCCTCTACAGCCCTGATGGCATGGAGCCTCAAAAATGGTATGCCCGCGAATGGGTTTCTTACGATGCTGTCAAGGACAATCCATCAGATATGGAAGTGCTGCGCAATGCGCTGGAACACGCGGTAGAGCGGCAATTGATGTCAGATGTGCCGTATGGCGTACTGCTTTCAGGTGGTCTCGATTCGTCGATTATTGCAGCCATTGCCAAAAAATACGCACCCCGGCGTATCGAAACGGGCAGCATCAGCGAAGCATGGTGGCCACAATTGCACTCTTTTGCGGTCGGGCTAAAAGGCTCGCCCGATTTGGCAGCGGCCCGTAAAATGGCCGATTTTCTTAAAACCGTTCACCACGAAATCCACTTTACCATCCAAGAAGGGCTCGACGCGATCCGCGATGTGGTTTATCATTTGGAAACCTATGACGTGACTACCATACGCGCTTCCACACCGATGTACCTGATGGCCCGGGTGATCAAATCCATGGGCATAAAAATGGTGCTGTCAGGCGAAGGGGCGGATGAATTGTTTGGCGGTTATCTCTACTTTCACAAAGCGCCCAACGCGCAGGCATTCCACGAAGAAACCGTTCGGAAATTGAGTAAACTCCACCTCTACGATTGCCTACGCGCCAACAAATCGCTGGCGGCTTGGGGCGTTGAAGGGCGAGTGCCCTTTCTGGACAAAGAATTTATGGATGTGGCCATGCGCCTTAACCCCGAAGACAAACGACCCGGCAATGGGCGCATTGAAAAATGGATTTTGCGCAAAACATTTGAAGATGTCTTGCCCCCGGAAATCGCCTGGCGGCAAAAGGAGCAGTTCTCTGACGGTGTTGGCTACAGTTGGATTGACACGCTAAAAGAGATGACTTCCAAGGCTGTTTCGGACGAGGAACTTGCCAATGCCAAATATCGCTTCCCTGTTCACCCACCCATGAGCAAGGAAGAATATTACTACCGCAGCATTTTTGCCAGCCACTTCCCTTCAGATGCGGCTGCGGCTTGTGTGCCGTCGGTACCATCGGTGGCATGTTCTACGCCGGAGGCACTGGCTTGGGACAAGTCTTTTCAAAATTTGAACGATCCTTCGGGACGGGCCGTAAAGGCGGTGCATAGCGAGGGTTACAAATAGGCTAGATACACTTAGCAGCATTTATGAGGTCGGTGGCGTTTAGAGGAAGAGTACCTTCTTCTAAACGCCACTTTTATAAAACGATATAGCATGAAAAACTTTCTTCTGCTTGCGCTCTTTGCCAGCTCCGTTTCTCTTTTTGCGCAAAACAAGATGGTTGGGTTTTCACCCTCGGGCAGGTCTGGTGAGCCCAACTCTGGCGGGACGATATTTGAGTCAAACCCTGACGGTTCCAATTTTACGGTACTGAAAAATTTTGTTTTTGATCAAGTAGGCAATCTCAAACATGATTTGGCCAAAGGGCCGGATAATTTTCTTTACGGTGTTTCCAACATTTGGGACGGAAACCTGCCTTGCATCTTCTTTTTCAAAATAGAACCCTCTTCCAGCACCCTAACATTGCTCCACAAGTTTGAAGGTTTTACCGAGGCATTATGCGCGCCGGTTTGGGGTCAAGATGGATTTTTCTATTTCTGTGGGGCATCAACGGATAATGAGAAAAGAAAAGTAATGCGCGTATCCGCCAACGGGCAAGATGCTCAGGTTTTAGCGAATATCCCCCTTCCATATTCCTCCTATCAACAGAGTGCTGAATGTTTCCAATTATACAATAATTCTCCAGGTTCATTTGTAATGGTTTTGCCCGGCAATCGCTTGGCGCGGTACTCCGCTGGTTCATCTTCGCTGCAAACCATCAAGCAATTTCAGGAAGGGATAGAGGGTAGGTTGCAGTGTATTGAGGTAGCACTCAACGGTAAAGTTTATGGCACTTTAGAGAAGTTTTTACCTCCAACTACATTCCAGCATAATCTTTTTCAAATAAACGCTGATGGCATTGGCTATGCTTTGGTAGAAACAGACCCTATTGGTTTTGACTTTGGCTCAGTAAAGGATTTCATGGTGTGGAATGACAGTTTAATGTATTCTATAAACTATTTTGGACTCTGGCAATGCAGGATTTTAAAAATAAATTTGAATTCAAAGAAAGTAGATATTGTTTTTACTGAATCAGCCTATGATACAGACTATGGAAGCCAAAAACTACTAAAAACCTCGGAAGGAAATATCATTTTTCCGACTTCAGAGGGTATTTGGAAAATTGCGCCAGACGGCACAACTTTATCTAAAATCACGCCATTCAATTATCCCCAAGGATGGCCAGCATCTCAAATCCTCGAAATGTCTG
>JACMMM010000379.1 GCA_014379065.1 Saprospiraceae bacterium | reverse complement strand
TTAAGGAAGTTAAACTTTTCTAAATCGTGTTATCATTTAATTAGCCATACTTTATCCTACTCAAATAATACCACTATGCGTCCCAAAATGTATCGCCGCTGCATCCATCGCAATTCTGGAAATACCCAGCCCTTTTTCCAGCCTGCTGCTGCAAGGAGTGAACGCAGTGCTGAGGGCAGTTTTTTCGCCGCTGCTCCCGAAGCATATCGTTCGGCACAGCAAACAGGCGGAAAGGAAGCAACAGCAACTTCGCCAGCGCCCTCGGCGGCACCCAAACCCGGCCCAACACCCCCGGCTCCAATAGTTGCCCCAAAGCCTGTTATTACCCATAAGACCTTGTTTAAGGCGCCTAATGGTGCTGCCAATACCCGTAAAACTGTTGGTATTGGAGAAGTAGTTGAATTTGCGGGGAACGCTGCAGGAAATTGGTCGGCAAGCAATGGCACGCCACTGATCGAAGCAAATAAAAAAGTGCTAAAATGGACAGCACCGGAGCGGGCAAACACGACGGACATAATACTTGAAATTGGCGGCAAACAAGACAAAGTAACCATGAAGACAATAGAGCCTGAAGATATAATAGGCAAAAAGAAATCTGATCATACTGATTTCAAGAAAGGGGTTGCTGGTGCAGGGATGTCTTTGAGGTTTCATTATTTGCCCAAAAAAGTTTCGTTTGGGAACTGTGAAGCCAAGGAGGTTTCAGATAAAGCCACCGATATTACAGGCTACTATCGCAAACATTATACAGATGAACAGCTAAAACACGATTCTGGCGACACATTTACATCAATTCAGGAAAACAATCAAGATTCAGCACTCGACAATGCCCGTACCAACGATCCATATACCCCTTGGGAAAAAGGAACTTTTGTTTGGGTAATACCGAACAAATTCCGCGTAAAAACGGAAAGCGGTGATGGCGAAAAATTTAAAAAGGATGTTACGCAATCTTTTACAATGGTAAATAAAAAAGGGAAGATTACAATTACCAAAGCTACTACTTCATGTGAACGTACTCCTTAAGACTATTTTTTCCATGAAAGTGTCCGCTAATATAGCATTTTCCGTATTCCTTCTGGCATATACTATGGTCATGTTTACGGGTTGCGCTAAGTATCAAACTGTGTCTAAAGTGAAGAAAAAAGATATGCTTATCGAACTCAATGCTTCGCCCTTAAACCTATCCCTATTAGAGCGTGATCAGTTTAAGGTGACAATTTCTGCTACAAATCATGGAGCATCCATTGCGGATCCAGAACTTCATCTGGCAGAACTTTATGTAAATGATATCCCATCTAAACCTTGGAGCCTGGCTATTGGCAATGGCAAACGCGAGGCCAAATGGACCGCTTTGCCTTCCGGAGAAACAATTTCCATGACTTGGGCAACATTAGGAGAAGCCTTGTTTCCTGAGCCGGGAGAATATATCTTGATTCTCAAGCATAAAAGCACGACACTACCACCCATAAAAGTGCAAATTTTGACAAAGTAGATTGGTAAGAAGAATTGGATATAGATTTACCACACATTCTTTTCCCAATTCATCCAACATAAACATCACTCCATGTCGCCCAACCTCACCCTTTCCCTATTCTTCCTCCGCCAACTGCTCCGCTTTCGCCTGGCCGAATATTTGAAGCAGAGCGGCGTGGCCATGCCGCCCGTGCCGGTGCTGCAAGACGACGACACTCCCTTCACTCGTTTCGTGCAGCACAAACGCCTGAGCATAGATGAATTTGTTGCCCTTTTAGCAGGAATGGTATCGCACGTGCAGCCGCAGATGTTCGACGAAGTAATGCAGGAGTTTTTTCCCAATGGCGGCGATTTCCCCGCGCTCGGCGGGGTGAAAGGAACCAACTATCGCGGCTTTTTGCCGACGGGCGATACGGTGCATTTTCTGCTGGGCGGTAGCACGGATGTGTTTCGTCGCTTGGATATTCAACGGATATTTGGGAGCGGGCATGCTTTCTCCAAAGAACGGATACTCTACCTCGAAGAAGTGAAGCCCGGCGAACCCATTGGAAGTGGTCGGCTCATTCTTGACCCGGAGTACGTGGAGTTGTTCACCTTGGGCTATGTGACCGCGCCGAGACTGAGCAGCAATTTCCCAGCACAGCGCTTGCAGACCGAATTGGAATGGAGCGACCTGATTCTCAACGAACAGACTTCGAAGCAACTGCGTGAAATCGAGACCTGGATCGAGCACAACGACACCCTGCTTTACGACTGGGAGATGCACCGCAAACTAAAGCCTGGATTTCGCGCCTTGTTCTATGGCCCGCCTGGTACGGGCAAGACCATGGCTGCCACTTTACTCGGCAAATTCACGGGCCACGAGGTGTACCGCATTGACCTTTCTTCGCTTGTATCCAAGTACATCGGGGAGACGGAGAAAAATCTCAGCGCTATGTTTGAGCGTGCAGAAAACAAAAAATGGATCCTGTTCTTCGACGAGGCCGATGCGCTGTTTGGCAAGCGCACCAACGTGAAAGATGCACACGACCGATTTGCCAACCAAGAGGTGTCGTATCTGCTACAGCGTGTAGAGGAATTCAGCGGCTTGAGCATCCTTTGTTCTAATTTCAAGAGTAACATGGACGATGCGTTCACACGGCGTTTTCAGACTATGGTTTATTTCCCCATGCCCAAGCCAGAAGAGCGGCTGACCCTTTGGCAAAAAACATTCCCGCCGGCTGTCCAATTAGACGCTGCCATTGACCTAAAACAGGTGGCCGCCAAATACGAACTCACAGGTTCCAACATCGTCAACATCGTCCACTTCTGCTGTTTGCAGGCCTTGGCCGCCCATACGAAAGTAATTTCGGCAGAAAATTTAATTGCAGGCATCAACCGCGAATTTGTAAAAGAAAACAAGGTAATTTAGCGCAAAAATTGTTAAGATATTTGGATATTGTGATATTCAGATATTTCCACAATATCCCAATATCCCAATATCACAATATCACTCCAACATTATGCTCGCAATTCTATCCATCATCATCGGCATCGTATTCGTGCTGCTCCTGTTTAGCATGCTCACTTCGGCAGTGGTTGAAGTCTATCACGCGGCCAATTCTTCCCGAGGCAAACACCTGCGCAACACCCTCGAAATCATGTTGGGCAAAGACGTGTGCGACAAGTTTTACGACCACTCATACTTCCGCCAACTTTCATCTGCCAGCAAGCCTCTTTCTAAACTCAAATTGCCCATTTGGGTTGAAAAAGGCACATTTAGCAATATTTTGGCGGATATACTCTCACCCCGAAACAGTAATTTGAGCGTGCCAGAGCGCATCAACTTGATAGAAAATGCGGACTTTCGCAAGGTGCTCGATTTCCTTTGGCGACAATCCGGCGGCGACATAGCTGTCTTCCAAAAAAAAGTGGAGGACTGGTTTGATGACGTGATGGCACGTGCCAAAGATTGGTTTGCCGATCATACCAAATGGCGGCTCTTCTTTTTTGGCACCTTGCTGGCTGCTGTGCTTAATGCAGATACCATTCAAATTTACCAAAGCCTATCTGCCAATGCTGCTCTACGCGATGAGATCGTGGGCGCCGCAGAAAAATTTTCCATTTCAGCGGATACGGCGCGCATCCGGCCCATCAACGCCCCACCGCGCGACTCGGCGACGGCCAAAGCCAACTACGACTCCATAAGAACCACGTATATAGAAACCATCCAGTCGCCCCTCGGCCTTGGCTGGGGGCAATCCCAACCTGCCAACTGGTGGGAATGGTTAAGCAAAATCGCCGGATGGTTGCTCACAGGGGTGGCCGTCACCATGGGCGCTCCGTTCTGGTTTGAAATGCTGCGTAAATTGCTCGCGCTGAAAGGCAGCTCCTCAGGGGATAGCGATAAAAGTATCGCCAACAGTAGCGGTGGCAAAACCGAAACTAAACCCGTCACTTCATTTGAGATGAAATCCGCTGGCTCTGACCGCACCGATGCCCCAGTAGGATAGTTGGAGCTTGGACGTTGGACAATGGACGTTTGACTTGTCATCTGCAATGTCCAACGTCCATTGTCCAAAGTCCAAAGTCCATCATCCAAAGTCCAACATCCAAAGTCGAACACCCATGAAAATAAGATTCCGCAAAGTCACAAACATCCGCAGCGACCACCATGCGCTCGGAGCCGCCCCGCTTGGCGTGGTGTATGCCAACACCCTGCTCGAAGTGGATGGTGTGATCCACGAAGGCGCGGCTTTGAACGGCGACAACCGTTGGTGGCGCGACCACAATGGCTGGTACTATTGGGCCGGCGAAACCGAAGCGGTGATGCCAGAAGCAGAAGCACCTCCGCCTCAGCCCGCCCCATTGATACCGCGGCCTATTGCAGTCCTGCAACTTCCGCCGCCCCCCCTACCCCCCCCCGAACCCATACATCCGCCCGTGCCGGCTGCCGATCTTGTGGCACTGCCCGTCCCGGATGATGATAGTTTCGCTCATGCCAACGTGCCTGAAGGCGAATGGCGTTCACTCGATGAACCTACCCAGCCTGCTGTGGGAGCCTCAAAGGCCCAAACGGTAGCAGAAGTAGTGGCAGAAGCAGTGGCAGTAGTAGTGCCCGTAGCAGAAGCGGTGGCAGTGGCGACAGCGGCACCAGTAGCAGAAGCCGTGGCAGTGGCAGTGGCGGCACCAGTAGCAGAAGCCGTGGCAGTAGCGGTGGCGGCACCAGTAGCAGAAGCGGTGGCAGTGGCGGTGGCAGCACCAGTAGCAGAAGCCGTGGCAGTAGCGGTGGCAGCACCAGTAGCAGAAGCCGTGGCAGCACCAGTGGCAGAAGGCATTGTTTTTGAATCAATCCAAACCATTACACAATCCCTTGCGAACGCCCCCGCAACCTCGCCACCTGAACTGCTCGCGCCCCGTGCGCAACGGCTCAACTGGGGTCATGAAGCCGGACAAATTCCCAGCCATTGGTGGCAGGAAAAGCGCCTTACCGGGCGTGGAGTCACGATCGCACTTTTAAGCACGGGAGCTGACCCACAGCATCCCGATTTATTGGGAATACCCGCGCCAGTTTTTGCCAATATATTTGAAAATCAACCCTTTGGGGATTCCCATGGCCTTGGCACACAAGCAGCCATCGTTGCCGCCGGGAAAGGGCATATTGCCTATGGGGTTGCGCCTCAGGCGAAATTGCTCCTCGGGAAAATTGGTTCTACACCCAACGACATCACCCCCGAAAGCCTCATCTCGGGCCTGGAATGGGCCATTGCACAAAAAGCCGATGTGGCAGCCTTGCTGGTAGATTTTCTTGAACTTTCTGAGCTGCAAAAGCAACAGTTGGGCGATGTAATTGCCCGAGCACTCGATGTCAATATGGTGCTGCTCGCTCCGGTGGGAAATTCTTCCGAGCGCAAACCAGAAGACAGGTTTCCAGCTGCGCTGGAAGGGGTGATTTCTGTAGGGGCACATCACTCCTTTAACCGGCGTTCTGATTTTTCCGCAAAAAGTTATCACCTCGATTTTCTCGCACCTGGTGAAGGCTTGAACACCTCTGATCTACAACAGGGCTATGGAGCGAATTTGAAAAACACCGCCATCGCCACGGCTTATGCGGCAGGTTTTGTGGCACTCATTCGACAATGGGAAAAGCAACACAATGAAGTTTATAGTCCCGCCGACATTGCAGCATTCTTGCGTGATTCAGCCTATTACGAAGGCATCAACAAAGGAAAAGACACGGAAATGGGGCACGGAATTTTGAACCCGCAAGCAGTTCTGGAAAGACTAATGAATTAATTCCATACAACCATGTTCACCTCTCTCCGGCAAATAATCGAAAACGGTCGTACCATCACCACCGACGAACTCAATTTCCCAGACAATCGCCTCGCTGCGAAAGAGCTGCAGACACGCCTTTGCGATCTGGGAATCCTGGACCCTGAAATCGGGGGCGACCTTGTGACAGCCTTTGGCCCCATCGGGAAAGGCGATGGCGTAATTGGTGCCAACAGCCGTGCGGCTATTTTTGAATTTTGCAGATTAGCGAACCTTCCCTATATTGAAAAACAATTGACTGTCAATATTTTGGAGGTGTTGGAAGCTGCCCGACCAGACACTTTTTTGCCCATAGAATTTGGCAACGCTTCTGACGACACTGCTTCCACCCGACTAGCAAAACGCATACTCCGCTACATGCAAGCGAAAGGATACTGGATTGCGAGAAGCCCACGCATGCGCAACATCGTGTATGTAGAAGGCATGAACCCCAACGGCACCCTGAATTCGGATACTTTTAACCAGTGGAACGACCGCCGCATTGTTTTTCGGATCGCTCCCAACGGTCGCCCCGAAATGCTGGTAAACGATCAGGCGACCACCGAGCCTGGCAGCCACTACACTTGGCATCCGCTCAACCCTAAGGGCGCTGCCCGTATTGCTTTCGGCCAATACAAAGCTTGGGTCGTGGGAATGCACAAAGGCGAACAACCTGCTCTGGTACAACGAGAGAAAGTGCGCCTCCACCGCGACCTCAACAAAGACGGCTTCCGAAGTTCTCGCGACCCAATTGACATTGGCAAATCGTTTGGTATAAATCAACACTCCACCCACCGTGGCACAGCTCCAGAATTCGTGGACTCGTATAGCGCAGGATGCTTTGTGGGGCGGCGCTGGGCTTGGCACCTGTCCTTTCTCAACATCATACAAGAAGACGAACGCTACCGTCAAAACCGAGGCTACCTATTTATCACGACCATTATTGCGGGCGACGATTTGGCGCGGGAAGAGCCAATTTAGACAACCAAAACGCCGCCGCCATGCGGCTACCAAAATGTCACCGCTACGCGGTTTTTGGAGATCATATTCTATCTAAAGGTGGCTAAAAATTAGGTTTTTAGCGCTGATTGGAACTTCCTGCCCGGCGATTTGTTTGAGGGCGGTAATTTTGCATTGACTTTTGACCGTTGACTTTTGACCATTGACTTTTGACCGTTGACTCTTGACCGTTGACTTTTGACCGTTGACTCTTGACCATTGACTGATTTGTTCACAATCACGGATGGTCAACAGTCAACGGCCAAAAGTCAACAGTCAACGGCCAAAAGTCAACAGTCAACGGCCAAAAGTCAATGGTCAGCAGTCCAACGTCCAATTATGATCTTCGAGCCGAAAGACGTTTTCCGCAAGTTAGAGTTTGACAAAATCCTCGATTTGCTTGAAAAAGAAGCCCTTACGCCCATGGCGGCGGAAACCTTGCGCGCTATAGCGCCCCTAACCGATTTCTCAATAATCGAGCAAAGCCTTCGCGAAACCCGTGAGTTCAAACTCATGTTGGAAAATAGAGACCGCTTCCCCCTAGAAAGTTTTCCCGACATACAGCCTGATTTGAAAATGCTCGACATTGACGGGTTTACCCTTCAAGCCGAAGCGTTTCAGGGTATTTTGAAAGTGTTGGTGATGATGCGCGATGTGTTCAAGTTTTTTGCCGGAGGCGCAAAAAAAGAAATTTACCCCAAACTCTACGACCTCACGCGCGGGCTTTCCAACGATGAGGGCCTGATGAAAGCCATCACCGCGGTCTTCGACGAAAAAGGGGGCATTCGCCCCGACGCATCACCCGAACTGATGCGCATCCGCCGCGATACACAGCAGAAAATCAGGGAGTTGGATGGTCGTTTCCGTCAGATCATTCAGGAATACCGCTCTAAAGGCTGGCTGGCCGATTCACCCGAATCTTTCCGCAATGGCCGCCGGGTACTCTCTGTGCCCGCCGAGCACAAACGCAAAATCCGGGGCATCATCCACGACGAGTCCGACACGGGGCGCACGGCATTTATCGAGCCAGAGGCCGTCATTGAAATCAACAACGACCTCTTTGACCTTGAGCACGACGAGCGCCGCGAAATCTTCCGCATTCTCCGTGACTTGAGCGAAACTTTTAGGCCCTACAGCCCGATCCTGCGCAGTTATTCGGAAGTGCTCATCCGCTTCGATGTGATTCGCGCCAAAGCTGCGCTCGGCCTCGCCATGCGCGCCGGGATGCCCATTTTGAAAGAAAAGCCCATCATTAACGTCCGTAAAGGCTACCACCCGCTGTTGTATCTGAAGAACAAACAGACTGGGCGGAAAACCGTCCCTTTCGAGGTTCGGCTTAATGCGGAAAACCACATTCTGGTGCTTTCCGGGCCTAATGCTGGGGGCAAATCGGTGGCCATGAAATCCGTTGGGTTGCTGCAAATGATGGTGCAGAGCGGGCTGCTTATACCCGTTCATGAACTGAGCGAATTTGGCATTTTCAAGCAAATTTTTGCCGACATCGGCGACCAACAGAGCCTCGACGACGACCTTTCGACCTATTCTTCCCGATTGCAAAACGCCCGCGTTTTCATCCAGAAAGCCACGCCAGACACGCTGGTGCTGATTGACGAGATGGGCAGCGGCACCGACCCCAAGCCTGGCGGGGCCATCGCCGAAGCGATTTTGCGCCAACTCCATCGCAAGGGCGTGTACGCAGTCATCACCACCCACTACTCCAATCTAAAAGTCTTTGCGTTCCGCAATCCTGGTATATTAAACGGGAACATGCACTTCGACAAAGACACCCTTTCGCCGACTTATGAATTGAAAGTGGGTCGCCCTGGCAGCAGTTACGCCTTTGAAATTGCCGAAAAAAGCGGCCTTTCCCGCGACCTCATCGGCTACGCCCGCAATCGTACGGGCTCCGAAACAGCCGTGGACGATATCCTCATCGAGCTCCAGCGCGAGAAGCAGGAATTGGAGGAAAAACTCTCCTCCGTGAAGGAAAAAGAACAGTCGCTCGAGCGCCTCATCAAGACCTACGATGGAATGAACCAAGAGCTCGATGTGAAGCGCAAACGCCTCAAACTCGACCAAAAGGAGCACGAACTTCGCATGAGCGCGAACACCAACCGCGAAGTGGAGAAGATCGTCCGCGAGCTAAAAGGCGAAAAGAACCTCGAAAAAGCCCAGGAATTTGCGGCAAAACTCCGGCTGGAGCGCACAGAAAAAGCCCGGCAAGTGGACGAGGTCAACGAAGAAGTGGTGAAGTCGGAGTTAAAATCCGCTGGAAATGCCGTGATGCGCCCCATTGTTGTGGGCGAATTTGTGCGCCTGCGTTCAGGGGGGGCCATTGGGCAAGTAGAAGAACTTAAAGGTCAAAAAGCAACGGTTCAAATGGGGGGGCTACGCATCACCACCCACCTGCGCGACCTTATACCAGCAGCCGAGCCCCTCGCGCAAACTTCAAGCGCAAACACCTCGGATATCCAACGCGTTGCCTCCTTCGATGCCAAGGTGGACATCCGGGGCATGAGCAAGGACGAGGCGCTGCAAGTGCTCGAAAAATTTGTGGACAACGCCTTGCTCACTAGTGCCAACACCATCCAGATCCTGCACGGCAAAGGGACAGGGGTGCTGCGCAACGTGGTGAAGCAAAAACTACGGGAATACGGCGGGAATATTGCGCGGTCGTATCACCCGGAAGATGGGGGCGGAGATGGAGTGACGATGGTGGATTTGGCGTAGAGGTATAATAAACCGCAAAACCGCAAAACAGGAGAACAGGAAAATTTAAAACTGAGAGGGGATTGATCCGAAGAAGGTAAGATTTTAGCCTTTTTCGGGTCAATCCCCTCTCAGTTTTAAATTTTGCGGTTCTCCTGTTCTCCTGTTTTGCGGTTTATTTTTGTGCCTCAGGGGGGATCACCCCCTCACTCCATGGCCTTCAACAGCGTTTCTGCATGGGTTCTTCTTGTACCATTGCGCAATTTTTCCAAAAGCGGCCGTGCCTTGTCTGTTTGGCCGCTCTTGAGCAGGGCTAAAGCGCAACGCCAATCGGCGGCCTCACGCCAATATCCGGCCCCGACGCGCTCAAAATGGCGGATCGCCTCTTCCAATTGCCCGGTTTGCAACGAGGCCTCTCCAGCATAAAAAAGGGTTTCATCGTCGCTTTCACTCCTGGCAGCAATAGTGGTCAATTGCTGTGCGGCGGAGGCAAAATTGCCCTTTCGGTAGGCCAAAAACGCGCTTTTTAAGGCATCGGAGAGGGTGTCAGCCTCGCCCATGGCCGATACCGGAGACGGATAAGGTTCCTTGATATAGGTTTGTGCTATTTGGGCGGGAGTATCCGCTTTTTTAGTGGGTTGCTGCCAACGCCACCAAGCGGTGAGTGCAAGCGCCAATGAGACAGCAACGGCCAACCATTGCAGTAGCAGGCGAAAACCAGTCCGTGGCGGCACTGTTGGGCTGAGTTGTTCAACAGTGATGCTATCTGAAAGTTGTTTTTTCAGCCGCTGGTTGTCCATTGATTTCAGGGCCAGATACAGGTCAAGTTCGGCTTGCAATTCAGGTTCGTCTCTGAGCCGTTGCTCAAATTCCTGCAGTGCATTGCCAGCCAAAGACCCTGCTGCGTAGTCCCTTAAAGTATTGTCAATGTTATTATTCATTAGCGCATTTGTTGACTTTGACTTTGGGACGCGCCATTGATTGGCCTATTGCTATAATGCGGTCTTTTCAAAATATGAGTCCCAAAACCGAATGAAATATGCGTTTGGTTCGAGCTATAGACCTTCCAAGTTTTAAAAACTTGGAAGGTCTATAGCGACCATTGGTTCTGTTGCATTACCTGAAGTGCTAGGCGTTGCAGTTGGCCTTTGCAATCCTGTTTTTTGGCGGTGACACCCCGGGCGTCCTTCAAGCCGTATTTTTCCACCAGTCCTCCTACTTTAATGCCATTGATGATGGTGTCAGTCAGCAATTGGCGGCAGGCATCGCTGAGAAGCTTTAGGGCACGTTGAATGGCCAGCACAGATTGCTGTTGGCGTGTTTCGAGGCCGGTTTCTTCTTCGTTGCGGATGAGGGCATCAAAGTTGGAATCGTCGAGATCGCCCGGCAGTTGCTCCAGATATCGCTCATGTCGCTTGAGGAGGCTGGTTTCGCGGCGCAGTTCCATTTTCCAGCCGTTTATGGCCGTCAGCAGCAGGTAGGCCCGCAGGTTGCCTGCCTCCAACTCGCCTTGCATGGCTTTATCGCGCACCCGCAGCACCGCATCCGTGTAAAATTCGCCGACGCGGTCTTGGGGGCATTTTTCCCGGTAAATCAGCCAACCGGTTACATAGCCGTAATGGGCTTTAAAAAATTGTTGGAGCGCTCCTTCGTCGCCCGATGCGAAGTGCGCGAATTCCTGTGCTGTCAAGGCAGATCGAGTTGTTTTGTTGGCCAAAGGTAAAAGAGGCTTCCAAGGAAAGAAGCTGGGGGCAGAAAAGAATTTTTTTGGAACGAGCCTCGCATTTTGGAAGGGGGGCATTATGGGGGTGTTCTGGGTTTATCAAACATATAAGGCGCATCCTAGAGCCAAACCTAATTCATCATTAAAACAATAAAAATCAAGTCATGAAAAAATTTAAAGAACATTCGAGCACCTTTTCCAGCATCTTAAGATTTTGCTCAATGGCGCATCTTGCCTTTTTGGGTATCATAATGCTTCTTTCAAACAACGTTGTTGCCCAAAGGCCCAAAACAAACATTTGCGACTATTTAAAAGTAACCATAATTAAGCAAAGTGATCCGGTTGGCCCTGCTATTGAAATAAGAGACTGTTGCTACAAGATTAGCATCAACAATGCTTATGACCCATTGGCAATGGGTCAGGGAAACATTCCAATGAAATTTGAAATTTCAACAAAAAATCCAACAAAAATAAGCTCCTCATCTACAATTTCGACATTACTTGTACAGCAACCTACTGCAATTCCGCCGCTTACAAATATGGTTTCTTTTACCGGCAAAAAACAGCTGTCTGTGGTGAAGCCATTGCCACAAGGCAGCACAGATGTAGCTACAATATGTATTAACAACAAATCTCTAACTTGGCTCTACTTTTCTTGGAAAAACAAGGCAGGTAGTATTATTTGCAAGGACTCTGTACAAGTTTCTTGTGAATCTACAACTACTTCTTGTTGTGCATTTAGTTTGCATTTTTTATACAATAAGCAGAGTGTTAATCAGTACAAAAAAATCAGGGTCACCGCCATGGGGACTACACAAATTATTTACTCTGACCCAGATGAGTGGCAGCAGACTTTGATTACTCCCAATTATGTGGAATACCACTTAGGTGGCAGTGTATTACCTTATGGGGAAACTATTGACAACGATTTTATGCTATACTTAAAGCAGATAACTGGGGATCAATTATTACAGATTGATTGGTTTAATGCCAGTAATGTTATAAAATCTACTTTTAAAATTAAAATACCTTGTAATGGTGATTTCAAAGAAGATCAGGATTGGACTCAATATGTACAAAACGGCGTTGGATTCGATTCCAACACTTATGCTTTTGCAGTAAAAGAAGAAGATGAAGAAGATTGCGGCTTTGAAGAAAAAGATTTTAAAACCCATGATTGCACTATCAAACTGGACGATATTAAATGTGAGTCCAACTCGTACAAATTATACCTCCATGGCCCGCAAGCACCTGATAACTCTGATTATGACGAATACACCTGGAAGGTAAAAAAGAACGACGTTTCCCAACCCAACGTCACAGGCAAAAACCCCACGCCAGCACTTACGCTAATTGCGGGTGAAAATTATACCATCGAGACCATTTTTGTAATAAAAAAAGGATTAAAAGAAGTATGGGACACTTGTAGCGCTACTGGCTCTATAAAAATCCCAAAAATAAATCCAGATTTTAACTATGTAAAATCACACCCCTGTAAATTACAGTATGATTTCTCTGTATCTGATTTATCCAATGTAACGGGTGTGGCATGGGCATGTGTGGGTATATCAACTTTCCCTTCAAGCGGAAATACAGTGACACACGAATTTTCCGCCGCAGGAACTTATGAAATAACGGTGACGCTAACAGATAAATACGGATGTACCCATTCAAAGAAAAAGAGCATCGTTATATCCACAAAATGTCAACCCAATTTTGAGTGGGAATATTCATTTTGTCATTGTAATTACCCCGGGAAAAGCGAGGTTCCGATCAAGGTTGCTTTTACTAATCTAAGTGAAGGAGGTATTTGCCCGATAAAATACACCTGGCAATTTGGGGATGGCCAAACGCAAATATTCAGCGATAGTGATCCCCGCAGCTTCGACCATACTTACAATGTTCCGCTTAACCCTGCTACACCAGATTGTAGAGGTGTAGGAAAGACTTTCATGGTTACATTGACCATGGAAGATGCAAAAGGGTGCAAAGAGGTCAAAACATCGAATGTTACGGTGGAACCATGCAAATTCCATTTTGAAGTAAAAACTTGTACAGATGGTAAAATTATGATGAAAGCGATTGACAAGAATGGAGATGATATCGCTGGTTATTGGAATTTGCCAGGGTTAAACGTTCTCGATGGATTGTCTTTAGTTGATGTTAAATTACCATGTGTAGTTTTTGGAGTAAGTGCTACGGGTACTTATAACATTAGTTTTGAAGGGTTTTGCCCTACAGGAGGTAAATGCAAAAGAGATACTGCGATTATTGTAGTTGTAGAATGTTGTGCAAAAAACGACGTAGTTAAAACGTATAGCGACAACTGGCTCAATAGCATCCTTCACCCAAACGGCCCTTTTCACCCGGCTTTTAGTGATGGATCAGATGCCTACCGTATGAAATGCAAATTTGCACAGAGGCAATATCCCTTGTACCCGGCCTGCCAGGCTTAGGGCAACACGGCTACGCTTATGACCAGACAATTTTCAGGTATAAATTTAAGATTAAGACCAAGCAGGGTAACCAAAACCAAAATCCAATCAACAATACAGCAACCGTTACATTCTTCAAGAGCAACGGCGAAACATTAGAGGAAGTGGTCACAAGCGTCGCTACCGTAGAATATATCAACTGCACTCGTTGGAAGGTTTTTTGGCAGAATTTTTTAAATATTTTTAGGCGAGATAAAAAAGAACCTTGCAAAAGATCGCAAAAAGGGAAATGAAGGTTTATCCAATTAAAAGATTTCAATCCCTACGGGCAATGGCTGTTACAGCCCTTGCCTGTTTGGTTTGTTGGGCATTGGCCCAAAAAGCAGAAAAGCAACCTGCCGTTGTTTCATCGGGGGTGTTGGTGGAGCGATTGAAGGCATTATGGAGTTCCCGTCAATATGAAGAAACGATTCGTTTAGCGGATTCGCTATCTATCGTTTTTGAAGCAAAGGGATTGCGCGCTGATTGGTATAGGGTGCTTTCGACCAGAGCAATTGCACAAAAAGAACTCAACCATCCTCGAAAAGCAATCGCACAATTGCTTCCTATCCTGCAAGCACAGACTTTGGACGACAGTATCACCGCGAGGCTTTACGGATTGATAGGTTTTGCATACCTGAATGCAGATGAATTCGAACTCGGCGCCTGGTACATGGAGCGAAACTTGTCAGGCCTTCTGCGCAATCAATGCAAGATCGGCATCGCGTTTGCTTATACAAGCCTCGGGTTTGCCCTCAAAGAACAAGGCGACTACCGCGCCGCCCTTCAATATTACCTGGGCGCACTACCACAGTTGCGAAAAGAAGGGAATTTACCGCTCTTGTCAGAAGCTTTGATCAACCTCGGCGACATTAGCCGGTCTTTGCACGAGTACGATGCCGCACGGGGATATTATAGGCAGGCCGTGCAGGAATACCCCGAAAATGCGTACCGTTTGGAGGAGCTGTTGGGCTGGACAGATTCCGACCAAGGCCGCTATCGCGAAGCATTGATCCATTTCAATAAATCTTGCCAACAAGGGCCCTGTGCCGCCGACGTAGCCCGTATCATGGGATATTGTGCAGAAATGCTCGGCGACACGAATGAAGCCAATCGCCAATACCGCCTCGCGCTTGAAAGTGCCGAAGCTGCGCATGATTCCGCCATCGCACAGTCGTACATCGGCAAAACCCTCCTCAGGCGCAAACAGCCCCAAGCGGCCCTCCTGATGTTCCAACAAGCCCTGCACAATCTTATTCCATCCCTCCGCGCTGAGGACCCAACCGACAATCCACAGAAGGGGCTGCCTAATGATTTTTGGCCCATTGAACTGTTGCGGGGAAAAGCGCAGGCCTTTCGTGACCAATACACGCAAACGGGAAATATACAAAACCTGCACCACGCTTTGTCAGCCATATCGGTGGCAGTGCAAGCCATTGACAGCCTTCGCGTGGGCATGAGCAACGAAATATCGGGGCAAGACGCGGTGAATTACACCTACTCTACCTACGAAACCGGCATCCAGATTGCCCTAGAGATGGAACGTATCGAACCCGGACATGGACATGGACATATTTCCACCGCCTATGAAATGCCGAACACGCCAAATCCAATGCCCTGAAAACCAGCTTCCGGGAAAAAGAGTTGCGCCAAAGCGCATCACTCCCAGATAGCTTGTTATGGCAGGAAAAAACGGCTCTGGCCGCCGTCGCCGCTTGGGAGGAAGCCAAACGCCCAGACAGTTTGCTGGCATCTGTCCGCCAACTGGAAAAAGTTCGTTCTGAAATAGAAAAGCAAAACCCCAAACTTCGCAAGGCTCGTGAACAAACCCAAAACGTTCCAATCGCCGCTGTTCAGGACGCCCTACAGGATGGAGAACTGCTGTTGCAATATTTTTGGGGCGACAGCACGGTCATTGTATTTGCGGTTGGGAAGCACTCCCTTAATACCCACAGCATACCGTACAATGCCGCTTTGGAGCAGTCCCTTGATACCTTGCGAGCGGCATTGACGGACTGGCATCTATCGGCAGCGGCATTCGCAGCCCGCGCTGAACCCGTTTACCGGCAATTTTGTGCTCCATTACTAAAAGATGCGGGCAAAGTGCAACGCCTGATTATTGTACCAGACGGCCCTCTCTGGAACGTACCTTTTGAAGCCCTCACCAACTCAGATGGCCGTTTTTTGGTGCAGGATCATGCCATCAGTTACCACTGGTCGAGTGCGCTTTGGTTGCAGGCACGTAAACAAGGGCATCTCTCCTCCCCTAAATTTGAATACGGTGGTTTTGCTCCTCAATACCAGAACGCGTCAGGCCCAATGGCCACAATGGGAAAGGAACTGGGCGACCTGCCAGAGGCAAGGGCTGCCGTGGTTGCCGCCGCCGCCGCATGGGGAGGCACGGTCTGGCAAGGGCCAACGGTAAACAAAGAACTTTTCCAACGCGAAGCAGGAAAATATGGCATCCTCCACTTGGCCATGCACGGTTTGCTGGATCTAAAAGACCGAACGCGAACAGGATTGGCCTTTCCTGCTTCTGGCGACAGCATTGATCTACTGAACACTTTGGAAATCAGTCAAATGGATTTATCCGCCCAACTGGCCGTGCTCTCAGCCTGCAACACAGGCAGCGGCGTGGTTTTTCGCGGGGAGGGCGTGATGAGCCTGTCCCGGGCCTTTGCCCTGGCGGGATGCCCTGCCCTCACCGCCAACCTTTGGGAAGTGCCCAGCCTGGAAACCAATGACATTACTGCTGCTTTTTTGGCTTTGTTGAAAAAAGGAAAAAGCAAGGACGAGGCCCTGCGCACCGCCAAACTGGATTTCTTGGATCATGCCGAATCTGAGCGTCGCCACCCGTATTTTTGGGCAGGTCAGGTGCTCATTGGCAATGAATCGCCGATAAGACAATCCCGTATTTGGGTTTGGG
>JACMMM010000378.1 GCA_014379065.1 Saprospiraceae bacterium | reverse complement strand
GAATCTCCATGGTTACAAAGCCATTAAAAACACTTTCGCAAAATTCGCCAATAAAGTCAAAGAACTTAGCCAACTCTTCGGTTTCAATACGTAAACCCTAGAATCAATCAACCCTACCCATACGGGGTTTGGAAAAACTCAATGAGTTTCGGATATGGGTTTTGAATTTCCTTGGGCTTCCATACCTTTGCACCTCAATTTACAAAAACCCGCCTTCGCCCTAAAGGGCTATGGCGGGTAAAGGCTCCATAGTTCAACGGATAGAATGGGAGTTTCCGGAACTTCTGATAGTGGTTCGATTCCACTTGGAGCTACTCAGCCATCCCCCAACAGTGTAGTGCTGGCGGGGGATTTTTTCTAAAAGATTATGAGAATCAACATTATACTCGGGATTATCGTTGTCGCAGTAGGTATTTTGACCTGCAAAAACCTCCAAAAGACAAAGACGTCTGAAACGCCTGTTGTACCAACCCCTGAAGAAAAACAATTGGGCCTGAGGGCATCTCATGTAATTGATGAAGAACGTCCAGATACTGTTCAAGGCACCTACCAAGTGCGTCAAGCACCGAAAATGGTGCAAGTCCCCGTTGATGTGCTGCCGCCCGCTTCTGCCAGCAAAAAAGCGTTCCTCAGTACTGGCTGGTGGCACTTAAATATGGCCTACCAACCGAGTGACACCACCATTCACCACAATTACCAGCAAAAGTGGTTGCAATTCCGGGAGGATCAGACCTTTGACGTCCTCATTAAAGGCAAGGTGGTGGACACGGGCCGCTGGAATTTTGATCAAACGCATAATGAAATCCTGCTCTCTTGTAAAGACCCTTACATCAACAACTCCTGGGGCGTGCAAGAAAAGGGCTTTGTCATGATCTGGAAAGGCAACACTTCGCTCAATGTAACCGGGATTCAAGTGCGCGTGGTAGGGCAACGCGAAACGCCGAAATGGTAGCCCCCTACCCTATTTTCTACCGTAATTCATCATGGCTGTCAATAGTTTTAACGATGTCATTGCGCGACTTGAGCAAATCGTCGCTTGGGCCAAATCCAACGAATCGCCCTTGGGCTATTTTGCGGCGCTTTACTATAAAATGACGCTGGCGGTACGCGACGCTGTGATGCGGGGCGAATTTGAAAACGGCTCCCGGATGGAGCAAATGGATGTGGCCTTTGCCCGGCGCTATATTGATGCTTTTGACACTTGGCAGGCCGGAGGAATCCCAACCGAATCTTGGCGTGTAGCCTTTGAAGCGACCAAGGCAGATGAAGTTGCTGTGATGCAACATTTGCTACTGGGCATGAACGCGCACATCAATCTTGACTTGGGCATTGCAGCCGCTTCCGTTCGTCAGCGCGATGCGATTTTTGGAATGCGCAAAGATTTTATGCTCGTAAACCAGATTATTGAATCACTTACCGAGCAGACACAAAGCCAATTGGCCAGGATTTGGCTGCCTTTTGCCTGGCTCGATCTATTGTTTCGTTCTGAAGATGAAGGTTGGATTGGATTCAGCGTCGGTACTGCCCGGGGTGCTTCCTGGAAAGTAGCCCAATTGGTTGCTTTTGCGCCCGACAGGCCTTCCGAAAATGTGCTTATTGCCGAGTTGGATAAAAACGTTGCGTTTTTTGCAAGAAAAATTCACACGCCCGGGCTTTGGATGCGCTGGATGTTGCGTCTGATGCGGCGCTGGGAAGAAGGCTCGGTGAAAGGGAAAATTGAGGTGCTGGAGAAGATTTAGACAGGGTGAGTCTTTTACATCTACATGAAATCACCCTAGTTCCCAGCCCCACAATATCTCCGCCACGCGCTGTGTCCCCGCCGAAAGATAGCGCCGGTAAGTACTGAACGACATGTTCAGGAAGTCTGCTGTTTTTTCTTGGCTGCCCACTGGATTCACAAACGAGCGGTACAGCACGCGGTGGTATTTCCCATCCAAAAGCGATTCTTCAATTTCTTTGACCACCGCCAAGATTTTTTCCTTTAAAAAAGCTACCCGTTCCGCGTCGGAGGCATCCCCTCCCGCTGCCGACATTACGAACTTGGCACGCACCAAGGGGTTCTGAATCAATTGGTTGTTGTTATGGAAATGCCGCAACGCCTCGGCCACGCTTTCGCTGAATTCTGTTTCGCTCAGCACTACCACCTGCAATTGCTGCGATTCCGCTTCCAAGTCTGTGATATTCCCCGTCTCACGCTTCCCAAGCAGGTCGAGCCAAGCGAGCGGTGGACGCACCCGCCAATCGTGCATATAAAAACCAAAGGGTGTGCCGTTTGCGCTGAAATCCAACTCCGATAGGTGGGAAAGATCGCCATAATGCATCACTGGTTTCCAATATTCAGGCATCACCACTTCTAGGAAGCTGACCGCCAGGCCCGGCGTGAAATAATACTGCACAATAGAAAGGAAAATGCTGCTTTGCAGCGCCGAGACCTGTTGGTGGGTGTCTTTTGCCATCCACATTCGGAAAATGGCGGTTTGTTCCCCTTGCCGGAGGTGCAAGTTTTTGGCTTGATAGTCCATGATTTTTTGCACCACCGGGTCTGTCAATTTCTTTTCGGCCGTCAATTCGTGGCCATTGATTTTGAGTACAAAAGCATTGGCTTCTTTGCGTCCGTCGCGCCAGACCCATATTTGGGCAGCGGGGTGTTTGGCCCAAAAATCAAAGGCCGCGAGGCTTTCCTCGCCTTCCAAATGGAGCACGATTTCACGCAATACGGGCAAGTCGTTCGAGTTTGCCACGTCCACCCAAAAACTCCCGGTCTCTTGCCACTCAAAAAATGGTTTGATGGCTGGAATCGTCCGGTGCAAAAAAATGAGGTCGAACAAAACTTTGCGCTGTGACTCGCCGCTTACTTCTTTTAGCTTTCGGTGATAATACTGGCGGCTGCGGGCGTGCAGTTCAGCGTTCCAGTCGGGATGCCGCCATTTCAAATCCGCACAAAGCGCCTCGCGGGCAATGTCGTGCGGATAAAGGCCTTCGCGCCCAATGCTGATGAACGAAAGGCCACACATCCAACTAAAAAGTTCGCTCGCGTCTTCCACACCCATCACCTCGGCTAAGAGCGATTCAGTGAGCAAATTGACGATGCTGCAGACCTCCAAAGCCGCCCGGTGCATGGGGCTGGGCACCTGACGCACAAAGAGTTGCAATAAAGTACGCACCACGTCCGGCGATTCGTCGGGGGTGAAATTTTTGTCGGGGTATTGCTCGTAAATGTCCGCCACTACCGAAAGCGCCAAGGGGTGGCCGTGCGTGAAATCAAGAATGGGTTTAATTTTTTCCTCCGGCAGATTCCGCCGACGGAGGTATTCTTCACTCTCAGCATCGGAAAAACTGCGCAATTGTACCGTGCGCATCAGCATTTTCCAACCTGCGTCGCTGAGCCAGGCCACGGAGGGAGCATTGCGGCCACATACTACCGTAAACATATTGGAAGGGAGCATGGGCAGGAAATCGGTGCGTATCCAGTCGTCTATTGGACTGATTTTTTCATAAGTATCAACAAACACCACGGTGCGGCCATCCAACTGGCCCAAGGCTTCAAATACGTCTTGTCCCGCGTGGATGGATTTTCCAAGGCTGGTGCGCACGGCTTCCAAAAATGCTGCGGGGTGGGCATCCACCTCCCGTGCATCGAGCGTCAGGTGACGCACTTTTTGTTCGCTGCAAATCTCGGTGAGGTGTTTCAGGAGGGTCGTTTTGCCCTCTCCCCCCGCTCCGTAGATATAGAGCAGGATAAAATCAAAATCGGGGACAGTGAGTTGGTTTTCAAACAGTTGGATCTCTTTTTCGCGCCCCACAAAAGAGCGGCGACGGGCCTTGGCAAGTAAGTCGGCGATGGAAGCCATAATTCAAGCAAGATTGTTTTGCTTCGAGGGTTTTGTGGGCGAAAATTAGGCCCAGAAGTAGCAGAATGCGCGGATTTCTGCGGATTTTATTTTAGTGCGCAGCTTCCCGAAAATTAAAAACTTAATTTGCTCCATCTTCAGCCGCCGCCCGCTTGACCGTTGCCAGACTTTCGGAAAATTGTTTGTAGTACGGATGATCCTGCCCCAACGTTTTTTCCACGACGCGCAAGGCTTCTTGGAATTGCTCGACGGCTGCCGGGTAGTTTTTCTCTGCCTGATAAACATGGGCGAGGTTATTGCGGCGAATGGCTATGTTGGGGTGTTCTGCGCCAAAATTTTTCTCCCCGCTCGCCAACGCAGCCTCCAGCAAATCTCTCGCCCTTTCGTATTGACCTAAATTTCTGCAAACGATTGCAAGGTTCGATTGGCTCACCGCCACGTTGGGGTGTTCTGCGCCAAAATTTTTCACCGCGCTAGTCAACGCAGCCTCCATCAAGTCTCGTGCCTTTTCGTTTTGACCTAAATTTTTGTAAACGTTCGCAAGGTTCGATTGGCGAACAGCCATTTTAGGGTGTTCAGCACCAAAATTTTTTAGATCACTCGTCATCGCAGATTCCAGCAAGTCTTGCGCTTTTTCGTATTGACCTAAATCGGCGTAAACGTTCGCAAGGTTCGATTGGCGAATGGCCATGTTGGGGTGTTCTGTGCCAAAATTTTTCTCTGCACTCGCCAGCGCAGCCTCCAGCAAGTCCCGCGCCCTTTCGTATTGACCTAAATCGGCGTAAACG
>JACMMM010000377.1 GCA_014379065.1 Saprospiraceae bacterium | reverse complement strand
GGATCTTCCGAAAGAGCATGGCACTTGTCAGCGAAGCCCAGGCGCTCGACTTCCTCAGGGCACCAATCACCAATAAACCCCTCCTACGCCCTGGCTTCGGCGGGTAAAACAATCACCACACCATGTCCAATTTCCTATCCGAACTCCGCCGCCGCCGCACTTTTGCCATCGTGGCGCACCCTGACGCGGGCAAAACCACCCTGACCGAAAAACTCCTGCTCTTTGGCGGCGCGATACAGACCGCTGGCGCCGTAAAAAGCAATAAGATCAAAAAAAGTACCGTGTCGGATTTCATGGAAATCGAGCGGCAGCGCGGTATCTCGGTTAGCACCTCGGTGATGGGATTTGAGTACAGAGACCTGCAAATCAATATCCTGGACACCCCGGGCCACGAAGATTTTCAGGAAGATACTTACCGGACTTTGACCGCAGTGGACTCAGCTATTGTCGTGATAGACGTGGCGAACGGCGTAGAAAAACAGACCGAAAAACTCACCAAAGTCTGTCGGATGCGGGCCACGCCCATCATCTTTTTTGTGAACAAACTTGATCGGGAGGGCAAGGACGGCTTTGACCTATTGGACGAAATTGAGCAGAAGTTGGATCTGCGCGTTTGTCCGCTTTCTTGGCCCATTGGCATGGGGCAGCGGTTCAAAGGCGTATATAATATGTACGAGAAAAAACTGGTGCTTTTCAACCCGCACGGCAAACAGGACGAAGAGGAGATCATTGTATTTGAAGACCTTGCTTCGCCCGATTTAGAAACGCGCATCGGCGAGAGCGCGGCACGAGAACTGCGCCAAGATGTCGAAGTGCTTGAAACCGTGTACCCCGTGTTCAACAAAGAAGACTACCTCGCCGGGAAGATTTGTCCGATATTTTTTGGTTCTGCGGTGAATAATTTTGGGGTAAAGGAACTTCTCGACTGCTTTGTGGAAATTGCCCCCACTCCCCTACCCCGCCATGCGGAAGAACGCGAAGTAAAGCCGGAAGAGCAGAAAATGAGCGGCTTTGTGTTCAAAATCTTTGCGAACATGGACCCCAAGCACCGCGACCGCATTGCATTCCTGCGCATCTGCTCGGGCAAATTTGAGCGAAACAAAAACTACCGGCATATCCGACTGGAGCGGGAATTCAAATTCCCCAACCCTACCATGTTTATGGCATCGAAAAAAACACTTTTGGAAGAAGCCTACCCGGGGGATGTGGTGGGATTGTACGACTCCGGAAATTTCAAAATCGGGGATACTTTGACGGAGGGCGAGTTGTTGCACTTCAAGGGTATACCCTCGTTTTCGCCGGAACAGTTCCGTTATGTGGAAAACGCCGACCCGATGAAGCAAAAGCAGTTTGTCAAAGGTTTAGACCAGTTGATGGATGAGGGTGTGGCGCAGATGTTTACGCGCCAGAGTGACGGTCGGCGCATCATCGGCACAGTGGGGCAGCTCCAATTTGAGGTGATTCAACACCGTCTGGAAAGCGAGTACAACGCGAAATGCCGCTACGAAGGCGTGAGCCTGCACAAGGCGTGTTGGGTAAGTTCGGACGACCCCAAGGCGATGGCCGAATTCCTCGACCGCCGCAAGCGCGACATTGCCAAAGACAGCGAAGGCCAGCTGGTGTTCCTTGCCGAAACACCCTGGATTTTGCAAACGGCCCAAGAGAATTTTCCCAAAATCAGGTTTTCGTTTACGAGCGAGGGGTAATGTCTTGGCAAGGTCTTTGTACCTTCCTTACGCATGAAATGGATGCTCAATTATTTGCACAGTTCATGTTTATACAGTTTTTTTCATCCTGTAAATCTTGTTTGCGCTATCAAAAAAAATGCTCAGCCGATCAAAGCACCACTTTTTGCCCAAATGACAAAACGCGACACATTTTCATAGGGTTTTCGCAAAGCTTAAAGAAGCGTAAATGCCTACCAGTGTATCTTGCCCCCACAAAAACTGCCCACCTTCTATAGTATGCAGTTGCAGCAGCAGTTGGCAGCCATCGCGGCACTCCTAACTGCCACTGCCAACTGCCCTACTTTCCTTTAATCCCTTGCAGCGCCCTTTAATTCTAAATGGCGACTATCGGTTCTCATGTTTTTTTATTCACCAAACCCTCCTCCTCCCATGCGTTTAGCATCCTTTTTGCCGATGCTTCTGCTCGCGTTTAGTGTCCCTATCGCGGCGCAGAACTGCAACATT
>JACMMM010000376.1 GCA_014379065.1 Saprospiraceae bacterium | reverse complement strand
TGAGTGGTCGCCGAGGGTTCGAGATAGTTTTTTGTTAAAACTTGAACGATCGTTCAATGTTTTGCAAGAGTTCCCCAAGGCATTTCCCAACTCTGAAAAATTTCTGGGTCTGCGCAAATGTGTTATCACGCCGCAGTGTTCGGCTTATTATCAAATTCAGGATCAAGATATTGAAATTATCGCTTTTTTCGATAACAGAATGGATTTGTAGGCATCCATGAAAATCCTCCTAATAAACAACACCAAAATCCCCGTCCACCTCTATGGCGGCACTGAGCGCGTCATCTGGTGGCTCGGCAAAGCACTGGTTCGCATGGGGCACGAAGTCACATACTTGGTGAAGGCAGGCTCCTCCTGCCCCTTTGCTCAGGTGCTGGTTCTCGATGAAAAAAAACCGCTTGCAGACCAAATTCCTGAGGATTGTGATGTAGTTCACTTGCATTTTGAAACAAAGGAAGAACTTCCAAAACCTCACATAACGACCCTCCACGGCAACATATCCGAGCCGCAAATTTTTGACCGGAACACCGTTTTCATCTCACGCAATCATGCACAACGGCACGGGGGTTCGGTCTTCGTACACAACGGCATTGACTTTGAAGATTATGGTCAGCCAGATTTGAACAACCGCCGACTCTATTTTCATTTCCTTGGAAATGCCGCCTGGCGCGTCAAAAATGTACGCGGGGCCATTGATATTGCCGGAAAGGCGGAGGAACGACTGCACGTTATTGGCGGCACCCGGGTCAACTTTCGCATGGGACTGCGCATCACGCTCACGCCTCATGTCCGATTTCATGGCATGTTGGGCGGCGATGGTAAAAATGCCATCATCAATGGCTCCAAGGGCTTGATTTTCCCGGTGCTATGGCACGAACCATTTGGTCTGGCCATCGTCGAGAGCCTGTATTTTGGATGCCCCGTGTTTGGTACGCCCTTTGGGTCTTTGCCCGAACTGCTGGGCAAAAAAGAAAAAAGCGAGCGTAAAAAAAGCGCCTGGAACGGCATAGTAGATGCCTTTTATTCAGACTTTGGATGCCTTTCTGTCAAAAAATCGGAACTGGTGGAATCCATTAAAAATGTCGGGGCGTTTGATCCCCGGCGTTGTCACGAACACGCACTCGAAAACTTCTCTGCCGACCGTATGGCAAAGGATTACTTGCGGCTTTATGAGCAAGTGCTCAACGGCAAACCCATTCACGATGAATCGCCTGTTTTGGCCGAAGCGCCAACAGATAAGTTTCTGACGATGAAAGAGTAAGAAATATCCAATATCCAACAAGGAATTTCCAAGGGAATATCCAATATCCAACAAGGAATTTCCAATGTCCAAGTGGCGTTGGGCTCATTCACTCACATTGAAATATCGGCATTGAACCACAACAAATCCTAAGCGCGGAGCTTACTTGGACATTGGAAATTCCTTGTTGGATATTGGATATTTCTATGGACATTCCCTAGCTTGTAATGTACTGCTCAAGGCTCTGGATGCGGTACTCTTGCTCGCTGATAATCGCAGCCACTACGTCGCTAATGCTAATAAGGCCAACTACGTCAGAACCATTTAGCACTGGCAGATGTCGAAATTTTTTCTCAGACATCAGCTGCATGCAGTCTTCAATACTGGCTTCCGGGTTCACCGTGAAAACATTGACCGTCATGACCTCACTTAAAGGTGTGCTTTTGGCTTTGCGGTCTTGAATAATGCCCTTTCGGGCATAGTCACGCTCCGAAAAAATGCCTACCAAGCGTTCGCCCTCCATCACCATCACTGCGCCGATGTTGCGGGCAGACATGAGTTCGAGTGCTTCGATGACCATTTGGGTGGGAGACACGGCGAAGACCGCGTTTTTGGCTTTAGATGCGAGGATTTGACTTACTTTAAGCATAGCGATCTGTTTTTGTTGGATAAATGTATTGTAATCTGACCTATTGAAGCAAATTTTTCTTTTTATAAACAACCTTGCACTCCAAAAGCCGTCATGCAGGCATGTCTAATTTTGTGACAAAAATTCTTGTACCCACACTATTTGCATACGGCCTTTCCACGTTTGCCTTGTCTGCTCAAACGATGAATTTCCGTTTTGCCTTCGATCCATCAGAACAAACTGTCTTTTGGAAAAACATCCAGGATTTCAAACCACACCCGGTTGAGAATCAAGGCGATACGGCTACTTTTCAAATCTCCTCAGCGGTTTCCCGCGATTCGTTTTGCTTCCGTTTGCTCGCCCATTTCCGACAAAGATCTTTCTTGCTGGTTTCAATTGATTCGATCCAATCACCAATCACCAGTTCACCAATCACCAACCACCAATCCCTAACAATAGGCCCCTCTATGCGCTGGGTGTCACTCCGAGCGGGATCTGGTTTTAAAAACGAAAATTGGCTGTCGTCCGCGGGGTTTCGTGAAAAAAAATTTACCGGGAAACCAGTCCGGCACGAGGCGGTTTTAAAACTCGAACAATCTGTTTTGGAGCAAGCCGAAAACAACGGCTATCCTTTTGCCGCTGTGTGGCTCGATAGCGTGGTAGTTGACTCTGGCGGTGCTGTTTCGG
>JACMMM010000375.1 GCA_014379065.1 Saprospiraceae bacterium | reverse complement strand
GTAACCGTTCGGGTTTGCGATGAAGTAGGTGTCTTCGACGGGGTCGTGAAAACACATGTTGGCATATTTCAAGCCAAGGACGGTGCGACCGAATTTGGTGCCATTATACCCACAGGTGGTGTCAAATCGTGTGCTGATTTCGAAAGAATAACCTTCGTCGAGCGGATTGGCGAAGAAAGGATCGAGGTTGAGCGTGAGCGAGTCGCCAGCAAAGCCCGGCGTGAGGGGGGTGGTGCCAAATAATTGGACGTTATCTTGCAAGCGCAGATAGCTCAACTTTGTTTCTAATAAACTTACCGAAGTAGGTAAACTGTAAGAATAGTCCGTCACCGAGGAGAGTGGACGCACCTCAAAGGGGAACATGTTTTCTCGTGCAATACGCATACTGTATTGGAACGGAGACACCTCGGTGCTTTGAGCACAAGGTTCGATGATCTGGGTCTCAGGGTTTACCGATTCTAGGTAACCAGAAAACTGGCAAATTTCCTTTTCCGTGCAAAAGTTTTCCAGTTTCCAGGAATAGGTTTTGTCGGTATCGCAAATGGAGTTTCGGAAATTGATGAGCGGCGGTGAGCTCGAGCCTATCGGCGTGAAATTGTTTTCAAATTTAAAATCCGAAGTAAAAATCAGGGAATCCCCTACCGACAGCACAAAGCCAGGTGGCAAACAAGGCAACTCATCAAACGGCAGATTGAACTGGTGGAACATATTGAGCAGCACATCTTTAATCTGAGGAGGGCGGATGTTTGGCTCGGCCACTTGAATAATGTGCTGGTCTGTTCTGATATCGGACAACCCGATAGGACAATTATATTGCTGGCCGCCTGCTGTTTTGATGGTCAAATGGGCAGCGACGAAACTGGTGGTATCGAAGTTTACGAAGAATCTTCTGCCCAGTAAGAAATCGAATTCGTCGCCGTCAAGGGTATCAAAATCGGATGCCCAAGACTCAAAAAACACCCGAAAATTCAGATCACTCAAAGTCCCAAGCTGCATAAATGCCCTGAGTTCGGTTCGCAGGGTGTCTCCCACAAGAAAGCGGTCGCGGCGCACTCCGGGAGCATTGGCAATATTGTTGTTGTCAGCCGCGCGGTCGTCGTTGTTGTCTTGAAGGCCGTAATTGGTACGGTATGAATCAAAATCCACTACAACCAGGTTGCCGCCGCCCAAACCGCCACCACCGCCACCGCCGCCGCCTGTGGTGTCACATTGGTCATTTACGACCAAAATAAACTCGTCGCAATACGTAATCGCACAGTTGATAGGGTCGTCGGGCGTAACGGACACCAGCGAGTAAGTGTGTAGTTTGATCTGACAACCATCACAATCAGATGGTGGCGGGAATACAGTATAGTTCATGCCCCGCGGTGGCACATTGGGCACGTCTGCCTGGCAGGGAAGTCCTTGTTCGCAATGGTAGCGCAAACAAAGACCGCTGGCAATCGAGTCCTGCGAAAACGGCAAATCAAATACCATGCGCACGATTTTCGAGCTGTCAGGATAGGGCGTAATTTCGAACGACAAAGGCGTTTGCCCATCCAGGCTGAATGGACACGATTGTATCCAATCAAAACCCCAAGGGATTTCAAAAATGACCTGCAAGTAGCCTGTATCCTGCAATAAACGTCCCGATTTTATCCAATAGTTGAGGTTATAGGTTTCGCCATCCTGTAGGCAGTTTTCCAGATCAAAATCCACGCTCGCTTTTATTTTCAAAAAGGCTGTGTCTGGATAAAAATTGAATAAGCCGCTGACAGGAGTATTTGGTGGGCAGGCTTTGAAATAATTATAACCGACGCGCATTCTGGGTATCAATCCGCCGCAAATCGGCTCACAGTAATAGGTGTTGAAGCGCAACCGCACGGTGTCGCCCGGAAGCACTTCTGGCACAGACACTGTCACATCTACGGAGTAATCAGAATTGTTGCAGCTGCCCAAAAGGGTTAGGTTGTTGGCTTGCGCCGGAATAGGCTGCCAGCCAGAGCCGTTGTTCCACTCGAATGAGCCCTGGTCAATTGCATTATAAGAAGTGTCGAGTATAAAGGGATTCATCAACACGTTTGTGGCAGACAATTGGCCATTGTTGATGATCAAAATCTCTTGTGTGGCAGGAATCGCGCCGCATTGGCTCACGGGTGCGGCGTACACGGGCAAAAACGTAATGTTGGGGTTCTGGGTAGTCGGCAAAATGGTAATGGAAGCATATACGCTGTCCTTCCGGCAAGGCGGTCCACCACAGCCCCACCCAATGACGATGAGCGATTGGTTGGTGAAGGTAGGGATGCCACAATCTTCGATGGTCACTTTCTCTACCAAGGTGATTTCTTCATTGAAATCCAGCAAGTTATCTCCGTTTCCAACCGACGCAAAAAAGGTGCCCGGCACTTGGGCAGTAAACAACGTGGATAAGTTTGTTTGATTTATTCCGCCTTGCAATTGGATGCTGATACCGGGAAAGTGCGCATCGGAAAACGTGAGCGATTGAATAGGCCCTTGGCGGGTGTTTTTCATGGTGATCATGCGCATCACCACATCCCCTTTTTCGGCAGTTACGGTAGGCGGTGTGATCGTACCTATGTTCAACAAGCCCGTCTCTACCAGGTATAAATTGGAGACAAACTGTTTGCTGCCACCGGTATAGTTCGCCACGATGGTATTTGAAAAAGTTTGGCCATTGTTGATGGCTTGCACCACCGGACAGTCGGCTGTAATGTTTAACGTGAACGAAGCAGCTGCCCCGCCCGCCAAATCGGGCAATGCAAACACCGGAGCATTCAGGTTGGAAATGTTGTCCTCCGCTGCGCCTGCGACAGACCCAAGTACGTAGCTGATGCCGTTGGGAAATGTAACGGTGGTTTTCAGATTGGCCGCTGCTGGGCCAGCACCATTTTGCAGGGTCACTGTCATTTGCTGAGTCCCACAAACGTAAAGTCCGTTGGGGTTTTGGGTTGAAATGACAATGTTTTGAGCCAGCATCGTGGCAGAAAAAGCCAAAAAAGAAAAGGCGAGTGTAAAGTTTTTCATCCTGTGGATATTTGTTGTATGGCCTGTCGGCAGGCGGATTTGAAGTCGTTATTAGGGGGTACGAAACGTCCGAAAAGTTAAAACTTTCGGGAATTTTTATGACGAGAGATCAATTTCTCGCCACCAAAGTAAGCATACCGTTTTGAACGCAAAAAAGCAATTTTGTAAAATGACGCTGAATAGCGGTGAATGCGCTGCCTGGATGTGTACGTCATTCCATTGAATGACGCAAGAGTATGGGAAAAGGCTGGGTGCAAACAAAAAAAACAGCCTTCCCGGATACACCGGAAAGGCTTTGGAACCTATTTTTTAGCGAGCACACAAATTTAAACCGCAAAACCGCAAAACAGGAAAACCGCAAAATTTAAAACTACGAAACGTCGATCTCGGAAAGGGAAGATTTTAGCAATCTTCGGATCGTGTTGAACGGTTTTAAATTTTGCGGTTTTGCGGTTTTCCTGTTTTGCGGGTTAATTCCTCAATGCACAACCACCTGTTCCGTAAACACTTTATCGCCTTGCTGCACATGCACGAGGATCGTGCCTTTGGCGTAGTCCGAAAGATCGAACTGCTGGCTGTACCGGCCATTGAATGCATTAAGCTCCTCTCGAAAAAGTTGACGACCTGATAAGTCGAAAAACGACACCGTGGTTGCTATCGGCTCACTCGTGAATTCCACCGTCATCTGTCCTTGCGTTGGATTGGGGAAAGCGCGGAATTCGGTAAGTTGCAGACTGCGGTCTTGGGCTGTGGGCTGGCCATTGGGAGAACTGTTCACTTTCGGCGCGTCGCCTTCGCCGCGACGGATGGTGATGATACTGCGCTCTCGGAGGCGGCGTTGGTCGTCCTCGTTCCAGTTCCAGGAAGTGAAACCACGAACCTGCTCGCCATCGTTGTCCAGAATTTGCACTCGACTGCTGTTGTCATGGCAAGCCTTGAGCGTAGCTTCTGCAGTCAAGGCTTTGCCTCCTCGGAGGTAATCCACTTTGACCTTGTCGCCTACTTTGGATTTTGCGATTTCGTTCCATAGATCTTCATGGCTTTTGACGCGCTGGCCATTAACGGCTGTAATGACATCTCCTTTTTCCATGTTCACTTCACGGGCAGCGGATTCGTCAGTAAAGTCATTGATGCGCGAACCTGCTGCATTGCCCTCGGCAAAAGCATCCGAAAACACACCGAGACAAGCATCTTTTTGATGCACATTCACGGTGCAGTTGCCCTTGTTCAAACCCGCCTTGTTCCACATCGCTTCGGGGTCAAAACCACCCATGTCCCAATCTCCGCTGTTAACACTCCAGCTGTTTTTTTGCTCGGTAAGGGCAGCCTCCACGGTATTGCGTTTGCCGTTGCGTTCATAAGTCACGCTCACTTTTTCGCCTGGCTTGGCATAGGCCATATAGTCGCTGATGTCTTCAAAATCAGCGATTGGCGCGTCGCCCAATTGGAAAATCACGTCACCATCTTGAAGTCCCGCTTTTGCTGCGGCAGCGCCATCGGTAATGCTCACGGCCACGCCAGGCTCATCTTTTTCATCCTGTTCTTCATCGTCAGATACGCCAAGGAAGCCCTTAGGCTCACATTTTACATTGCACTTCACGTCGCTGGGCTTGGTGAGTGTGGCTTCTGTACTGGCGGCTTTCCCATAGCGCTCGTAGGAGATGAGCACTTTGTCACCTACTTTGGCAGCTTTTATGAATTTAGTAAGATCGCTCCATTTGTTTGTGGGCGTATCGTTGAGTTTGATGATTTTGTCGTTGTCGCGCAGTCCGGCAAGGTCGGCAGCGGAGCCGCGTATCACGTTTATCACAATGCCGGGTTCTCCAGAATTTTCATCGGAATCTTCGTCCACGCCTAGGAATGGGCCGTTATCATAACGTGCAAACAAGCCGTTGTAGAATTTGGTGCCGCCGTCGCTATTCGCGTCATTGTCGTCATTTTTACCCGCCGTAGCCTTTTCACCCGCCGCAGTTTGAACGGAGGAGGGGGCGGAGGAGGGGTCATTGTCGTCATCCTTATCGTCTTCGCTGATACGGATGATTTTTGAGCCTTTGACGACGATGGTATGCTGCTCATCATCGCTGTCGGTG
>JACMMM010000374.1 GCA_014379065.1 Saprospiraceae bacterium | reverse complement strand
AATCTCATTGGAATTTCCCCCATTCCGCAAGTTCCCCCTCCGACCACAATTCAGGGAAAAACACCACTAGCTGAATCCGTGGAGGCAGATATTTCTGCCAATTGGTGCCGCCGGTCGCTTCTATTTCTTTGGGTTTTGCATCCAAATATCTCACGGCTGAGCGGTAATGCGAAAGCCCCCATCGCACGTTGGCGTTCAGGTCGTGTTGGCGCAGGAGTTGGATGAGCTCGGGGTCTTGCTTGGCGTCGGCTGGGAGGTTTTGGTAGAGTTGGCGTAAATTGCAGGACTGGTAATGCTGAGCAAAGCGAATGAGTTCTTCCGAATATTTTTGCTCGAACTGCCTGAGTGTCAACGTCTTTTTCCCGGAAGCAAGTTCCGTCGCGCCCGATCTCCAGTACAACACAGAATAAATCAGTTTCACATCCGACACGTCGGCGGTCAGTTCGCGCTTGTCCGGGTGTACGAGCTGGCGCAAATCGGTGCTGGCCATTTCGATCATGCGGTATTGTACGCTTTGGAAACCGCTGGCCGGCAGGAGGCTCATGCGGAAACGCAGAAACTCATCGCGATCCATGCCATCAATCATGATGTCGAAGGACTGAATGAGCTGTTGGAAATAAACGTTGATGCGCCTCAGCTGGCGTTTGAATAATTCTAGCGAGCGCTGTGGAGCGTCCGACAATTGCGCGATGGCATCCAGCGTGAGCCGAAAATACAGCTCGGTGATTTGGTGGTAAAGGATAAATATCCGCTCGTCGGGTATGGGTGTGCGCGGGTTTTGAAGGCTCAACAGGGTGTCGAGATGGATGTAGTCCCAATACGTCAGGAAGTCGGCATAGAGCAATCCGTCGAGGTACGACTTCATGTCCTGGCCCATAGCGCCATATTTTTCTTCCAATTGGCTTAAGCGGGAGAGGGTTTCTTCAGACATTTTTAGGTAAATATTTTCAGCCCCAAAAGTAGGCAAGCAAAACAGACTGCCAAACTGCCGAGCACATTGGTGGTCGCCAAATTTTGCTGACCGCTCTGCCATAGCACCAAGGTTTCGGCCGTGAAGGTCGAAAACGTGCTAAAGCCGCCGCAAAAACCGACTGCCAGCAAGAGTCTGCGCTGCTCAACAAGCCCGATAGTAATTTGATGTCCAAGCAAAATGCCCATGAAGAAACAGGCCAGACCATTAGCAGCGAGCGTAGCCCAGGGGAAGCGCGACAGCATGGGTTGGAGGGCGAGGCTAAGTCCCCAGCGGGCTGCGCTGCCTAGTCCACCACCTAGGAAAACGAGCAAAAATTGGAGCATTACGGGGTTGAGAAGTTGAGAATGTTGAGGGGGTACAAAAAACCCCGACTAATTACAGCCGGGGCAACAACTAAAAAATTAAGCTATGAAAACAAAAACTTCTTGAGTCGGGAGGATTGAGGTAGATCACGCGGCAAAATTATCTCAATATCTCAATTTCCAAAACATGTGCCAGGACGACACGCCTTCGCTTTTACTCGCCTTCGCCTTCCTGCCCTGTCAAGCCTCGGTGGGGTGTAGGGCAAGACCCGCCGTCGCCCGAAAGGGCGTCGGCGGGTAAAGACGGGTAAAGATAAAAAAGAAAATGCCGCTTGTGCAAGCGGCATTTTCAAGTTTGTCTTTATTCTGACTTGTCGCGACCTCCTGTGAGCATTTCCTGATACTCTTTCAGTTCGTCCCACTTGCCTTCATCGGCAAATTTTGCCTGCGCAGGCCAGGTACTTGGATCGTGAATCTGATAGCGTGGACCAGCAGCATCCAGGATCTCCTTGAGGCGATCTTCTGATGCAGCGGCCAATTCAGCCCAAGTGGAGATGCCGCCTTCTTTCAGCAGTGTCTCGATTTTAGGCCCAACACCTTCTATGATTTTCAAGTCGTCCAGCTTTGGACCTTTTTCTTTCTTTGGTGCAGCAGCTTTTTCAGGCGCGGCTTCTTTTTCAGGCGCGGCTTCTTTTTTAGGCGCTGCGGCTTTTTTTGGAGCGGCTTCTTTTTTAGTTGCAGCAACCGCTATGCCTCCTATTGCGCCAGCCGATAATCCTTCGGGCGCAACGGCTTGTGCCCCATCTCCTTTGACATCCACTGCTTCTGGATGAAAACGGGCGTTTTCCGCTTCAATAGTTGTTGCTTCTGCTTTCTTGTCAGGTTTCGCTGCGGGAGCAGCAACAGCCTCATGCTTTGGAGCGGCTGCTTTTTTAGCAGATTTCACAGGCGTTTCCAGCACCTCTTTATAAGGCTCAATGCTGACGAAACGACGGTCTTTGAAACTGCGCTTGAACACCACCAAGCCGTCAATGGCGGCGTGGAGCGTGTGGTCGCGGCCCATGTACACGTTGTCACCTGCGTGAAACTGTGTGCCGCGTTGACGAATGATGATATTGCCGGCCACCGCGCGTTGGCCGCCAAATAGTTTTACGCCGAGGCGTTTGCTTTTACTGTCGCGGCCGTTATCGGAACTACCCGCACCTTTTTTGTGTGCCATTTTTCAATGAGTGAGTTTGCAATGAATGAATGAGGGAATTAGTAGAGCGTTTAGAGTTTAGGGTTTAGGCCCTAAACCAGAAATCAGGCTGCTAATTATCCCTGAATAGATTCGATTTTGATTTTAGAAAATTGTTGGCGGTGACCGTTTTTCTTGCGGTAGCCCTTGCGGCGCTTCTTTTTGAAAACGATCACTTTGTCGCCCTTCAGATGACCGAGGACGCTGGCGCTTACATTAGCACCTTGAATGTTGGGCACGCCGATAGTTACTTGGCCGTCGTTGTCAATAAGATGAACGGCATCGAAACTTACAGCGTCGCCTT
>JACMMM010000373.1 GCA_014379065.1 Saprospiraceae bacterium | reverse complement strand
GAGCGAAATTGAAGATGCTGAGGTCAAAAGTGCCGATCTGCAAGGCGTACAAATCACCTGTGTTGGCGTTGTGCGTCAAGTCGGTAAGCATCGTAAAGCCGGAGGCGTGGGTCGTAACTACGCCATTTGGGCTCACGTCAAAAATCGAAGCAGAACCTTCCAGAAAGGGGAAGCCCGTCAGGTTGCATACATAAAATCCGCCCCCTGGCTTGGCGATGATGCGCGTTGGAACGGCATCGTACATGGGCGGGCCAACGGGAGTGGGGTTCGCGATTGGGTCGAATTTGCAGAATACCGAGCGCTGCCCAGCGGCATCTACTTTCACTATGCCGTTGAATCCCGCATCTGCGATGTACCAGTTACCATTGGCATCTACCACTCCAGTGTAAGGATTGGAGTCAGGCATACCGGGAGGCTGGTTTTGATAGACAAAATCTGATATCAGCACCGTGCTAATTGCATTAGCAACGGTAAGTGGCTGTGATTGTCCGGGCACAAAACCCGTCAAATCAAAAATCAAGACGCCGCCATTTATCGGTGAAAAGACGCCCAATTTGTTGTTGGACAGGATTGTAGTGTGCCAGGGGCCAACGCTTTCCTGACTGGTTGTATCAAAAAAAGCAGGCAAGCCAACGATCACCGGGAACAAAGTACCGTCAGGCTTAAGGATGGAAACGGCCCCGTCGTCAAACCCATACCCAGATTCTACGACCCACATGCGGCCTTGGGCATCTATTTCCAGGCCATTAGGGAGTCGAAGGCTGTCGGCTATGACGGTGTATGTTTGAGCGGAAACGAGGTTTCCAACAAGAAGAGAAAGTAAAAAAAAGAAGGTTCTCATGTTAAAATATGGTTTGAAAGAAATGAATAATTGGGCTGAAAACCTCGTAGGTTTCTAAAACCTACGAGGTTTGGGCGAGTTCTTTTATTAAGGCTTACTTGCCCATTTCAGACCTCGTCACCACAGGTGTAAGCGTCATAAGGTCTACCAGCCATTTGCCATCCACTTTTTTTAGCACTACTGTTGTAGCTGTTTTTTCGATCTGGGTTTGGCTGCCAAAGTGGAAGGTGCTTTCTCTGGTGTAGGTAGCCAGAATCAGGTTATTTGCGAGGTAGCGGCTTTGCGAGTCTACGTTTTTTTCTTCTACACGGTCAGGCTTAGGCTGGGTTTTCAGGAACCCCATGAATTCTGCAAGGCTCGACTCGATGGTTGCGCGGCCATGCAATATTTTGCCTGGAGGGATCACTTGTACAGCGTTCTCCGTAAACCATTTACCGGTACCGCTCGGATCCAGTTTTTCAAAGGCTGTTGTAAAAACATTGTAGCATTCTTCAATGCCTTTTTGATCGGCATCGGAAATGGTTTGGGCTTGGAGGGTTTGGGCTAGCAGCGCGAAAGCGCAGAAAGCGAGGAAGTTAAAAATCAAGTTTTTCATAGTGTGAAAAAGTTTTAAAGTGAAAGTGAGATTGTTTCGTCTTTTTGATGGCACAAAGGTGGGGCTGCCGACCACGGGCATTCATCCGCAGACTTGCGTAAATGGGTTACGCAGATGTGCGTATTTTTTACCCGCCTTCGGTCGCCGTAGGCTTGCCGCAGGTGAACCGAAGCCTTCCTGCCCGCCAAGCCTCGGCAGGCGGGGGCGGAGGAGGGTAGGAAATTGTAACAGGATTTTGAAAAAAGTCAAGGCTTTGGTTTAATAAAACGCGGGGTGATTGGCTTAAGCAATTTGGCTTTATTGCCCGCTCGCTTGGGTAAGCATCGGCGAAACTTCCTTTACCGGCACGATGGCGCAGGTTTCAACATACCATTTGCTGTCAATGCGGCGGAAAAGGCAGTTGTACGCTACCGTGCCCGTTTGGTCGCCACAGGTGAACCGAGTGGTTGCCACCACCACAGCAAGATCTGGGCGAATCAATCGGGTGTGCTTGCTGAGCGCTTCGCGCTTCATGGTGCTACCGCCTGCACAGTCTTTCAAAAGTCCTTTGTGCCAGTTTTTGATGGCTTTGCGGCCAATCACAACTGTACCGGTAGCATCTATAAGTTCCGCTTTCTTCATAAAACAATCAGCATACAAATCGCTGTCGGCGACTTGGAAGACCGCCACGGATTCGGTGAGCATTTTGCCGAATACGGCTGCATCGGGGATGGAAAGCTGTGCGTGGAGATTGATGGAGAGCAGGGCGAGTGGAATAGCGAGTATTTTCAGAAAGTTGGTCATAGTGTTTGGAAAAATTGAAATTGAAAAGTGGGGGCGAAAAACTTGAAGGCGAGAAAGCCGTGGGGCAAATTCGAGCCCAATCCCCCTTGACTTAGGTTTTTTTGATTGATGATTAATAGATTACATGATTGTTGATTTTTGATGTGATGGGCGATGTAATTAAGTGCGATTGCAATACATAAACCATCGCCCATCTCACATTACATCAAAAATCAACAATCATGTAATCATCACTCATCAATCAAAAAGATTTGGAGCGACTCTGCTGTATTTAGCAGCCATGATTTACTTGCCCGCATCAGGCATCGGAATCACAGGCGTTTGGCTGTCAAATGCGATCAGCCACTGGCCTTTGACTTTGTGAAGGATGGTGGCAAACTTCGATGGCCCTCCGATTTGCTGACCGCCCTTCAGTTTGATGTCGGCGGTCACGTCGGACATCAGCAACGCCACCTCCGAACCGAGGAAGGTCACGGTGGGCTTCGTCATGGTCCAAGATGGAGTGCCTTCCATCATGGTCTTGAACATCTCGTAGCCTTCGCGGATGGCTTTTATACCACAGAGACTGCTGCCATCAGGGTAGATTTCGCAAGCGTTGTCGGCGTAGAACGACCACATTTTGGCTTCGTCACCCGATTCGTAGGCTTGCCATACGGCGTCCCACATTTTGAGGATAGCGGCTTCGTCTTTGGAGGTGCTTTGGGCTTGGAGTGTTTGGGTAGAAAGCGCGAAAGCGCAGAAAGCGATCAGGTTGAAAAGAAAGTTTTTCATAGTGTGAAAAAGTTATGGAGTGAAAAAAGTTATGGTTTTCCGCGATGCGTCGCGGTGGTTAAAAAAGCAATTGTAAAATTCGTTAATGGAGATAAAGGACTGGCAGTGAAAGGAAACCCATCCGTTGTTTTACCTTGATTGTCAAATGTTTGTGCGGGAGTTTCTTAGCCGTCGGAATTATTTTGGGAACACCGTGCGGTGCGGCTGCATCATCGAAAGGCTTTCGGTGAAATGGAGCCATTGGCTTTTAAAAACTGTGTACAGGTCAGTAAGCGCATCGAGGCTGGTCATGGCGACCGTGCCAAACAGGCTGATAAGCAAGAGTGCGCCGAGGAGGCTGCTGGAGGCTTGGAAAGTGTTGGACTTTTTCATCGGAGAGATTGTTTTTGAAAGTGATTTTGTTCGTTCCGTTTGATGGTACAAAGGTCGGGGAGAAACGGGGGGCGGGTCACGCGCAGGTTTGCGTAAAGTGGCTACGCAGATCTGCGTATTCTTTGGGGGAAACATCCCCAAAAATGACACGAGCCACCACCGAACCCAAAACATGGGGACGAGATGGCTCGTGTTACCTGTTCGAGTAATCAGTTGCGCGCTACAATAATTCTTTTAACAGATGTTCTAGTCCCGATCTGTAAGGTCAAGAAATACAACCCATTTGGGATCTCTTGAAGTGGCATAGCCCATTGATTCGAGCCTTCGGTTATTGCCTTTTCCGAGTACACTTGTTGTCCAGTCGAATTGACGAGCGTTAGGTTCATAGAAACATCAGGCTGGGCGGTATAGCGGACGTTCAGAACATCCGTTGCGGGCACAGGGAATACCGAGAACTCAACATCTTGCGATGCCGAAGCATCGGGCATTCCGCGCTCGTTTACATCCTCCATTGCAGGCTTTGGGGCGTCCTTGACTTCATCCGTCGGGCGACGCATCTCCTGACATCCAATGGTATGGCTGATTCGGATTTTTTTCGCAACATCATCTATGATCAGGCTGTAGTTTTCCGGCAAAACGACCGTTGCAAAACTTCCAGTCCGTGTACCCGACCATGAGATAATGTCCCAAGTTCCATTCTCCCAGCAAGGGTCTGCACCGACTACGGTCAAAGTGCCACCAAGGGTAAGGTTGTTTTGAAAAGCCATTTGATCGAAGGAAACCACGCCCGAATTGGGGTCTTTTTCAAACTCGAAAATCAAGCTTCCAGTGGCTGCGTTTGAAAAATGCCCGCCCCAGGTCAAGGTGCCAATGCCGTCACCGGGAGAAATCGCGCCGTCGTTCGTCTGAACAAACGAGCTGTTATAAGTGTCCATTTTCCCAATCCCTTCGATCCGTCCGTTATTTGCCAATACTTCGCCCGTGAGGTCGAGGATTGCGGTGGTTGTTTTCCGCAGGGTGCCTTCGATGATGAGTTGTCCGTCGGGGTTGGTGGAAGGGACCAATGCCATGTTGGCGGTTGGGGCAAAGCTGAATGTGGAACCCGAAGGTATCCTGAATTTAGCCGCCGAATAGAAGGCTGTGTTGCCCGTGGCCGTCCAGGTCCCGCCGCCAGTGACGATCAGTTCCTTGCTGTAAAAAGTTTTCGCGCCGCCGCTGACGGTTGTCGTGCCGTTTACTTCCAACATGCTGTTGCCGCCAAATACGGTAGCCCCACTCCAATTGAAATTGCCCGCACAGTTAATATTTCCAGTGCCGAGCAGCGAACCACCCGAAAGTTTCAAACTGGCCGGCGTGATGTTGGAACTAACCGTCAGGGTGCCGCCCGTTATTTCAAGGTGACAGTCGAGCGTAGTGCCGGATTGTAAGTTAGAATTGAAATTGGTTTCCCGGAAAATACCTTGACCTGTGATGTGGCAGTTGTTGAAATAATTTCCAACGTTCGTGCATTGTACCGCCAGCCCGCTGTTTATCTCAAAATAGCTGTCATTGTGGGTGCCGCGCCAAAGGTTCAATCCACCGCCATAAACGAATACATCCGATTCGGTCGAGTTCAGCACCACATCAAGCGTCGCAACGCCCGTACCTGTTTTTTCCAAAATTGACTCTAGTGTGAGGTTTATGGTGGCATATGGTGTTCCAGAGACTTCAATCTTGCCAGCACTGTTGAAATTGATGAGAAAATCTGCGCCATAAGGGAAATTGAATTCTGCCCCTGCGGTGAGCACATAATTGCCGCTAGTCCATTTTGCACCATGGAGGAAATCAATTTTGCAAGAAGTGTAGCTGGAGCTGCCGCCGTCTTCCACCAGATTTGCCTGGGGATGGCAGATCACCGTCGAGCCGCCATAAATATGGCCTTGTATCCACCAAAATGACTGGGTGATGGTCAGTGTTTCATTGAAATAAGCTCCACCACCAGCAATAATCAAGTTCGGAACAGTGATGGGGATGTGAAAGGTAGGGCCACCACTGCCGTAACAATACAGGGTGTCAAAAGAGAGGGAACAGCCAACATTGAAAATATCGGTGTTTTTCATTTTGACATAGCCTTCGCTGTTCAGACTGCTGTTGGTGAAAATCCGGGCGCCGTTGTTGAAATCAAGTGTTGCGCCATCGCTGACGTTGAGCTCACTGTCGGTGCAGGGAAAATTGTTCATGAAAGTGGTCAGACCGGCCAAAAGGTGCATTTCGCCACCAGTCATGCTTGCTGGAGAATTGAAAGTCACGTTATGCGGGGTGTCTTTTATGACCGTGCCGTAATTTTTGAACTCACCGCCGGAGGCATAATTGCAGGCCACGCCCGCTGCTGTATTGTGGATGGAAAAAACCGCGCCTGCCGGATTTATCAAAAAACCGTCTGACGTGCTCAAGCTGATGTGGTAAGACAGCCAGTTACCGCCGCCGAGCATAACTAAAGGCTTTGAAATGCCCGCATTCAGGTGAAAATTGGTGGAGCCATGTACAAAAGCCGAATCGGTGCCGTTGACCGTCCCGCCCCAAAAATTGAGGTTGCCCAAAAAATTGGCTCTGCCAGTCGAGATATTGCAGCTGGCTTCCAATCTCGTGCTTTGCAGGACTGTGAATTCAAAATTGCCGCCAATGGTGCCAAAGCCAGTGAAACTCAGGGCCCAGATGGTCGTGTTGTTTTGGAGATTGATAAACGAGTGGCCGTTGATGACCACACTGTCCATAAAACCAGGAACACCGAAACAATCCGAGTTGGCGATGTCGAGCGGATTAGTGTACCAGTTGCAGGCGTCGTTCCAGTTTTGGGTGGGGTTGTTGTGTTTGAGGTAAAAAGTGGTGGCATTGGCATTCGTGAAAGCCCAAGCCATCAACATGAAGATCAAAATCAAATTTTTCATTCTTACGGAAGATTTTAGAGTGCGTGGAGTGTTTTTTTTTGTCTGTTTGACGGCACAAAGGTGGGGTTGCTGCCGGGCGGCAGTCGAGCGCAGGGTTGCGTAAATGGGCTACGCAGGTTTGCGTATTTTCAGGAATAGACGGGGATTTGGTTATGAGGGGATTTGGTTATTCGTTCGCTTCGCGCTTGATATCCCTTGCAAGGGCAGGAAGGGCTATCAGGCGCGAAGCGAACGAATAACCAAATCCCCCACCGAATCCCCTCACAAACCAATCACCATGCCTTCTTCGGCCAATGAAAATCCAGCCCGCAGGAGTTCTTTTTGGGCAGATTTATCCCACAGCAGCGGATTGGTGTGGTTGAGGTGGATAAAAGTCACCTTCTTTTTTTCGATGGCGGGTTCCAGCGCAAAACGACGCATCGTTTCCTCCACAAAAGGGTGCGGCACTTCCTTCATGGCCCGGCCCTTTAATTCGCCGTCTTTGAAAAAAGTGGCATCGAGGAGTGCGCAGTCTGCTGAGCGAACCTCCGTTACAATGTCGCGCTGCCATTTTTCCCATTTGTCAATGTCAGGGATAAAAACCACTTTTTTGCGCGGCGTTTCGATGCGGTAGCCAACGGTTTCGGAAAACTCATCGCGGTGCGGCACGAGGAAAGGTGTGATGCGTAAGTCGGCAGTCAATTGTACGGTACTGTCGGCCCGGAGTGGTTGAAGATCAATATTTTGCAGGCTCACAAGTTGGCTCCAAGGGCCGTTTTCCCTCAGGAATTTTTCCATGCGCGGCATGGCCCAGACAGGGACGTTTTTCGTTCCCATTACTTCTCGGCCCAATTGCATCAAACCAGTATAATGGCCGATATGGGCATGGGTAACAAAAATGCCGTCGGGCGCACGTTTGTCTGGGCAAGCGGCTACTTCCTGCAAACGCCGCCATTGTTCGGCAAACGCTGGGGTGGCCTCGATCATAAACACTTTGCCAGCCCGGCGATCTATCAGCCCGAGGCAGACGGGGGGTTTGGGCTTTTGTTTCCCTGAAAAAACAAGCCGACAACATTCGCGCTGACAACCAGCGTGTGGGTAGCCGCCATCTTGGGTGATGCCAAGGACGATTAAAAAACAACCGTTCTCAGAATTGGGCGCAGCAAATCGGGGCTTCCCTGTCATGCAAGCGCAAAGTACTAGAAGCAGGATACCTACAAGTTTGATTGAGTGCATGATGGGGGCTCGGGTAGAGAAGAAAAGATCATGACAAGCAATTGAAAACCAATCGAAATTGTGTGCATACGGCAGGCTTGAATACCCAGCTCGAAGCCAACAAATAACCCCCTCCTCCGCTAAAGCTTCGGCGGGTAAAAAATCTCCAGCCCTCAAACGAGCTTATTCCGCACCGCAAACTGCACCAGTCCCGCAATACCCTGTACCTCTAATTTCTGGATAATGTTGTTACGGTGGGTGTCCACCGTGCGCGGGCTGATAAAAAGTTGCTGGCCAATTTCAGTACTGCTGAGGCCCTTGGCTACCAGTTTCAGGATTTCGATTTCGCGGTCGGAAAGTAGGGCGAGCAAAGGTGCGTCGGGATTATGGACGGGCTTGAGGAGGGTAAGTGCCACTTCGCTACTAAAGTAGGTATCGCCGGATGCCACACGCTGGATGGCATCGCTGAGTTCCTCCAAGGAAGTGTTTTTGAACAAAAAACCGCTCACACCCTTGGCCACAGCTTCTTCGATCAAAGTTTTGCTTTGCAACATGGTGAGCATGATGACTTTCACGCCCAAAAAATCGCGTTTGATTTCCTCGGTGGCTTCGAGGCCGTTCATTAGCGGCATCTCATAGTCGAGCAAAGCGACGTTCGGTTTTGCGCCATTGCGCAGCAGTTGGACGGCTTCTTTGCCATT
>JACMMM010000372.1 GCA_014379065.1 Saprospiraceae bacterium | reverse complement strand
GATGACAGGCTCGGGTGGGGGATCAATACATACCTAAAACCAATCCTCCCCCTTCTCTATCCTATAATACCTCAACCATTCCTTCAACACCCCAGGATCCCTCAACAATTCCAGATCATTCTTGATCCGTTTAATCTCCTTTTTGACCTCTTTAAGGCTCTTTTCAAATTCCCATTCCACAAGGTGCGGGTTGAAATAATCGAACGGGCCACGGTTGGCCATTTGTGCCAGTTCGGCTTCTATTTGCCAGAGTTCTTCGTTGAGTTCGGCCAATTGGCTGAGCAGGCTTTTGTTGAAATAACGGAGTTTGTCGTCGGCGAGCGTGTCGAGGTGGTCTCCGTCAATGCGCTCCAATTCGAGTTGGAGTTGGAGCAAGGCGAGCAGGTCGTTGGCCTCATAGGCGGCGGTGACGCGTTGTAAAATGGCCGTTTTGCGGATTTTTTCCTCCGCGTCTGGCTCGCGGTCTGGGTGGAATGCCTTCACCAAATCCATGTACACTTCCCGGACGGTCTGGGAGATTTTCTTTTCCTCTTGTTTTCGTTTTTCTTCTTGGGCGGCTCGTTTGGCTTCGGCTTTGAGTTGTTGGGCACTCTTGGGCTTTTCGGCGCGGCGGGATTTGGTTTCATTGGCGCGTCGTTCCGCTTCGGCCTCGCGCTCGGCCATTTTTTCGGCAATGTAGGCTTGGAGTTTTTCGGGGGTGTCCAAGTCGGCATCTTCATCGAAATCAATGTCGTACATCTGGCTTGCCATATCTTTCATCATGGCTGCCGTCATATCTTCTGCTTCGGCATTGGCCGTGTCAAAATCTCCATCCGGGCTATGAAAATTGTAGATTTCTTTCAAATCCTCAAAGCCCGCATCGGCCAGTTCATAACTCATCTCCAAGATGATGTGGCGGAGTTTTTTGGTCTCCGTTTTGTTGAACTTGTGATGCCTGAACATACGATCCAGTAGCCGCACCGTGTCGGCGCGATGGCCTTGGTGCTTCTCTATCAACGGCCTCATTTCGAGCGCGGCACGCTTGCTGATGCGCTGTCCAAGCCCGCTGAGCGACTGTATTTGCTCCCGGGTTTGCGCGATTTTCTTGGTAAGGCGGTTGAACTCTTTTTGCTGCGGACTGAGCAGTTTTTTGTCCACTCCTTTCTTGACGACAACTTCCGCGAAAAGATCTTTTTTCATGGTAAAAATTGAAGGGACAAAGGACGGGAAACACACTCTTAGAACATAAATTTTTTCACGCAACGCCGCAACGACACAACGTTCTGAATATTAGAAAAACGTTGCGGCGTTGCGGCGTTGCGTGAAAAAACCATGCTCAGAGACTTGCCAACTTGTTACTTGAAAACTTGTGACTATTCAAACCCAAACGGTACACCCTTCCGTGCAATTCTGACAAATATCAATCTGATCCCGTCCCCTGAGGATGGCGCGACGAAAATCGTAGTACGCGGGTGAATGCCAAAGGCTGCGGAACGATGCCGTTTTCAAATCGCCGAGCCGATGCTGTGCGTCCTTGTCAAAGCAACAAGGCACCACAATACCATCCCAAGTGATGACGCAGGAATGCCACAGTTTCCAGCAATGCGGATCAAGCGCGTGTTTTACCTGCCACTTGCCGTCGGGCATTTGACGATATCGAGCATAGCGGTCGAGGGTCGGGATGAGCGGATTACCGTATTCGTAATCATACACTTGTGCTGTTTTCAACTTCACTTCATCTACGCCGATTTCACGGGCGAGCCGGTATATTTCAGGGATTTGGTGCTCATTGGGCCGCACCACCAAAAACTGGAATACAACATGGGGTGTGCGGCTTTTCAACTTCTTTTTCCATTGCACAAGGTTGCGAGCGCCCTCCAGTACGGTGTCGAGCTTTCCTGCAATTCTGTATTGCTCGTACGTTTCCTGCGTAGTGCCATCCACCGAAATGATGAGCCGATCCAGACCCGATTCGACCGTTCGTCGGGCGTTGTCGTCGTCGAGAAAATGGCCGTTTGTACTGGTGATGGTGAATATTTTTTTGCGGTGGGCAAAGGCCACCATGTCCAAAAATTTGGGGTTGATATAGGGTTCGCCTTGAAAATAAAAAATGAGGTAAAAGAGATTTCGATGGAGTTCTTCAATGGTTTTGCGGAAAAAATCCTCTTTCAAATTCCCCGTCTCACGCGTAAAAGCGCGAAGCCCGCTCGGACATTCGGGGCAGCGCAAATTGCAGGCAGTGGTAGGCTCGATGCTGACCGTGACGGGCATTCCCCATTGGACGGCACGGCGGGTCCATTTTGACCAATAAAAGGAAGAGAGCACTTGGGTGAAGTTCCAGGCGCGGCGTGGGGTGAGTTTGGAGAGGAAGTTGAGGGAGTCGTGAAAGGTCATTTCGTCATTAATGTCATTTTTACCCGCCGTAGCTTTCCCGCCTGCCGAGACTTGGCGGGCAGGAGCGAAGGAGGGTCATCGGGTCTGTTGGCAAACGGAACTACATTGAGCAGGAATGACCATAAATGGCACCAATGACTATAATGATTATAATGACCCTAATGACGAAATGACGATTCACCCCTCCACCAGCGTCCCCACAGCCTTTCCCAACACAATATCCGGCAAATTCCCCGGCGCATTGATGTCAAACACAATGATCGGCATGTTGTTTTCCTGGCAGAGCGTGAATGCCGTCATGTCCATTACCTCAAGGCCGAGGCTGATGACTTTGGCGAAGGTGAGTTTGTCAAATTTGACCGCCATCGGATCCTTTTCCGGGTCGGCGGTGTAAATGCCATCCACCCGGGTTCCTTTGAGGATGGCGTGGGCGCCGATTTCGTTGGCGCGGAGGGCGGCGGCAGAATCAGTGGTGAAAAACGGATTGCCCGTTCCGGCAGCACAGATGACCACGCGGCCTTTTTCCAAGTGTCGAATGGCGCGGCGGCGGATGTAGGGCTCGGCCACGCTTTCCATTTTCAGGGCAGTCATCATGCGCGTTTGTACGCCGATGCTTTCGAGGGCGCTTTGGAGCGCGAGTCCGTTGATGACCGTAGCGAGCATCCCCATGTAATCGCCCGTCACGCTTTCGATTCCGGTACCGTCTGATTGTATGCCCCGGAAAATATTCCCCCCTCCGATCACGACCGCCACTTCCACGCCCATATCGTGCAACTGCTTGATCTGCTGCGCATAGTGCTGGAGCATTTCTGCCGTGATGCCAAATTTTTGGTCGCCCATCAGGCTCTCGCCAGAAAGTTTGAGGAGAATACGGTGGTATTTGAGTGCGCCCATGGAATTGTGTTTGAATGTTTACCCGCCATAGCGCTTTTACTCGCCTTAGCCTTTTTAACTGCCGAAGCTTTAGCGAAGACAGTGGCGGCGGCGAGGCGCTTTGGCGGGTAAACGGGTAAAGTCGCAAAGGTCTCAAACCTTTTCGACTTTGGGAGCCGGACTTTGAGGGCAAATCATAAATCAATGAACATTGATTGCCATTAACACTAAAAGCAAAATATCTGCTTGTCGGGCATTTCAACCTAACAACATTTGCTGTTTAAACCATCAATGGCCAAAAGTCAATTGCCAAAGATTGTCTCGAAACCTGTTAACATTAACGCCTTTTTTTCTTAACAGGAAGCCAAAAAAATCAAGAAACCAAATATCTGAAGGATTAAAGCGCTTTAGACACCGCTTCAAAATTACCTGTCCTTTCACTTTAAATAATGCTCGACTATAAGGAACTACCATACTTTAATTTTAAAAACAAGTTAAACATGACAGTTTCCATTTTTACGCGCCAACTGGGGTCAATCCTCGCCGTTGTCGCTGTTTTTTCACTCTTTTCTTGCAAAGAAGATTTTCAACAGCAAGTAGAGAACATCTCCTACAATTTCACAGCGGCGGAGATCGCCGACTTGCAGACTAACACTTGCCTCAGCGTAGACCCCCTTGAGTCTGCTGGTTTTGATATTTTCGCAGTGCCCACTGGCGCGGATGATCGCGCTTCCGGTTTGAAGAATAAATTCTGGACGCCTGGCCAACAGATCCGGGTACTTTTCTTAAATGGTAGCACTACCCTACAGAACAGGGTATTCGCAGCTGCCGAGGAATGGGAGAAACACGCCAACATAAACTTTGTGAAAGTGGCTTCAGGCACTGCCGAAGTGCGCATCAACTTCGGTGCAGGTGGCTATTGGTCTTACATTGGAAAGGATCTGGTATATGTAAACGCCAGCCAGCCTACGATGAATCTGCAATTCTTGGACAATGTGTCAGACACTGAACTTAAGCGTATCACCGTACACGAATTTGGCCACACCCTGGGCTTACGTCACGAACAACAACAGCCTTTGGCCAACATTCCGTGGAATACCACCGCCGTTTATGCTTACTACGCACAAATGGGTTGGTCGCAACAAATGGTCAATGACAACGTGCTGAACAAGAACACCGCCGAGTCGTCGCAAAACACCGTATTCGACCCGACTTCTATCATGCAGTACCCTGTGCCAGCATCGCTGACCACAAATGGGTATTCAATTGGTTGGAACACCGTGCTGTCGGCTACCGACAAGTCGTTCATCGGCAAGGTTTACAGCTCGCAGCGCATTAAAGTGCGTCACGCCGCCACGGGTTATACCCAGAACATTACATTTTTCATCCACGGTATCTACCACACGCTCAAGCCCAACGAAACACTGGATGTTCCGGCGCTGACGGGTGGAAATCCGCTGGGGATTTATGAGCAGCCCACCACTGGCGGGTCATGGGTATGGGACAACGCATATACGGCAAACTACGGAACGAAATACAAGATCGTCCGAGTTGGCTCAACGAATAATTTGACGTTGGCCGTGGACTAATCTTGTTTTGGCGCTGGTCTCCCCTTTCTTTTAATCGCCCGAATGCTCTGCGCGTTCGGGCGGTTTTTGTTTGACATTTCAAGCCCTTACCGCCTCGCGACAATTTTTTTAAAAACGATGCACTTGTTTCAGGGTAAAATCTACCTTTGCTGCTTCACCCGCCATAGCGCCTCGCAGCCGCCATCAAAGGCTAAGGCGAGTCAAAGCGCGAAGGAGGGACACTTTTAAACAAAATAATTTTTTTCACTAAACTTTCTGACAGGTGGAATACGGGAATTTTCAAAGGAGAGACAATGACAATCGGGACAGCAATGACCGAGATCGTGGTGGCAATGACCGTGGCGGTTATGGCGGCGGCGGTGACCGTGGAGGCTTCCGCGAACGCGGCGGCGGCGGTGACAGAGGCGGCTATGGCGGCGGCGGTGGATTCCGTGGCGGCAATGATCGTGGCGGCTATGGCGGCGGCGGTGGATTCCGTGGCGGTG
>JACMMM010000035.1 GCA_014379065.1 Saprospiraceae bacterium | reverse complement strand
GGGCATTTCCCATGCGAAGCGCCTCACCATCCACGCCATAACTCGCCACCGTGCAGTATTTGAAATCATAATCGCCGCCGTATTCGAGTTGGATGCCGAAACCTGTATTGGAGTGAAATAGGCAGTTTTCAGCGGTTATTTTGGCGTGAATACCGATCAGGCCGCTGCTGGCGGTGTTGTAAATCTGAGTGTTGCGCAGGGTCAAATCCGTTGCCGAATCCACCCGAACGCCAATAATGGAATTACGGATGATGCAGTGTTTGATGCTGTGCCCAGTCGTCCCGGATTGTAGCCAAAGCCCCGTCCATTGTCCAGGCTCCTCGTCGAATTCTGACTCCAAACGGTCGCCCTCAAAAATAACCGGCGCATCTTTTTCTCCATCCACGATGAGTTTGCCTTGGCCGACAAAGGCGATAAAGCCGTCGTTGTAGCGCTGGATCATCCCGGTGGTGTCCACGAATTTCCCTAGCCCGCCGTGTACGTACACCCGCGTCCCTTTCGCGATGCGCAGCGTACACGAATCTATGACCAAAATGCCGTAAATGACGTAGGGTTTGGGGTCGTTCCAAATGACTTCGCCGCCGTTGCAGCCTAAACCCACAGCCCCTCCTGCCCCAAAGCGCGAAGGGAAATAATTGGCATTTTGCCCAAAGGCTTCCAGCACGACTTTTTGCACATTTCTGTTGGTCTCAAACACCACGTTTTCGGTGATGACGAAGGGAGAATCACTGTCGTTGGGGTTCACCGTCACTTCCGCAAAAACGTACATACTGTCGTTCGGGGCGATTTCCAGATTTTCTTGTTCGTCGCCGCTAATGCCGTCCACGTTGAGGTTGAAACGGGAGTTTGCGCCGTTTTCCAGGTAAATTTTAGAGATTCTGATGCTCTTCTTGTGGCGGTTGTAAATTTTGAAATAGCGTGTGGCAGAGCCCAATTGGGTAAACACGGTGTCAAAATGCAGCGTGTCGGTGCTGAATTCGAGCTTGTCCGCCGAGTCGGATGTAAACTTTTCTTTTTGACAAAAAGCGAGGGTTAAAAGCAGCAGTAGGCAGCAGCAGTAGGCAGTTTTACGGACTAAAACTTCAACAGTCGGCAGTAATATCATCGTGTGGGTGGCGGAAGATTTTTGGAACATGGCGGCAAAAGTACGCTCGGGGTTGGATGAATTTAAACACATAAGGGTCAAGAGAAATTTGTTTCACACAACGCCACAACGGCACAACGGATTGGTTACCAACAAATTGAGCGTTGAGTCGTTGTGGCGTTGTGTGAAATTTTATTACTCGGTTACTCAGATGCCTATAAGGTTGAAAAATTTATCTGCTCAAAAACGCCAACCGCTCGCCCATTTTCTCTTCCAAAAACCGCCCCTCGTGCCAAGCCAAATGCCCGCTTACAATGGTACTCAGCACCTTACCCCGAAACGTCGTGCCCATAAACGGCGACCAGCCACATTTGTAAAAAACATTGTTCGGTTCAACCGTCCATTCGTGGTCAATGTCCACCAGCGCCATATCGGCCCAATAGCCCTCGTCCAGAAAACCGCGCTCCTCTACCCGGAACAAGGTAGCCGGGGCATGGCACATTTTCTCCACAATTCGTTCCAGCGAAATGCGTCCGGCATGGTAAAAACCGAGCATCACATTCAACGAGTGCTGTACCAAAGGCAATCCGGCGGGCGCCTGTAAATACGGCTGCGATTTTTCCTCCCAGGTGTGCGGGGCGTGGTCGGTGGCAATCACATCAAGCCGATCATCGAGCAGGGCTGGGAACAGCGCGTCCCGATTTTCGGTGCTTTTGATGGCCGGGTTGCACTTGATTTGGTTGCCGAGTCGGGCGTAATCATGGTCAGAAAAATGAAGGTGGTGAACGCATACCTCAGCAGTTATCTTCTTGTCTTTCAGGAGAATGTCGTTGCGAAACAGCGCAAGTTCGTTTTCCGTGCTGATGTGCAAAATGTGCAATCGGGTGCCGTGCCGTTTGGCCAGATCTATTGCCATGGAGGAGGATAAATAACAGGCCCGTTCATCGCGGATGAGGGGGTGAAACGCTGCTGTCATCGTATCGCCATGCAGGGCTTTGTATCGGGCAAGGTTTTCGCGGATGGTTGCTTCGTCCTCACAATGGGTAGCAATGAGCATGGGCGATTCGGCAAAAACGCGCTCCAAAGTGCCGGGCGAATCCACCAGCATATTCCCCGTGCTGCTGCCCATGAAGATTTTAAGGCCGCAAACCCGGCGGGGATCAGTGCGCAGCACTTCTTCGAGGTTGTCATTCGTCGTGCCCATGTAAAAAGAATAATTCGCCAGCGAAGTCCGGGCAGCAATCTGGTATTTTTCTTCCAACAATTCCTGCGTCACGCTCGGCGGGTTCACGTTGGGCATTTCCATAAAGGAGGTCGTGCCGCCCGCCACAGCCGCCCGGCTTTCGGTCGCGATGGTGGCTTTGTGCGTAAGCCCCGGCTCGCGGAAATGTACCTGGTCGTCTATGATACCTGGGATGAGGTGGCGACCCTTGGCGTCTATTTCTCTATCAGCAGAACCACTGATAGAGGTTTCGATTTTGGAGATGCGGCCTGATTTTACGAGCACGTCGGCTTCTTGGATTTGGCCTCGGTTTACCAAGCGGGCATTGCGTATGAGGATGGAGGACATGGGAATGATGATTTTTTACCCGCCGAAGCCTTCCTGTCCGCCAAGATTTGGCAGAAGTGGGCGTAGGAGGGATTGAATTGGTTATTTGGGGATTTGACAAAAAGATCGGTGCGAAAAACAAGCCTCAGAAAACTGACTTTTAGAAAAAGCGGTTTTTTATAAAAGTCAAATTTCGCCCAACTTGCATCTATTATTTCATGAAAAAACAAAAACCATGCGCTTTAAAATCTTCACATTCACTCTTTTAACGCTAGTTGCCAACGCTTCTTTGTTGGCTCAAACCGATCATGCCTGGATAGGTACCGGCAAAGTTAGGGCACGTATCACTCCGACAGGTATCCATCGAGATACTGAGGGCGGATTTTTGTTGGAAAGCGGAATTCCTGGTCAGCCTGCAAAAAATCTGCTCAGTCATCTCACGCCTTGGGTGGGTGGTATTGACCCGGGTAACAATCTTAAACTCGCTTGTGAAATGGATAATCCACTCGTTTCCGATTGGCAAGCGGGTTTCCGAGGTGTGCCAAACTCTGGCAAGGTTTGGAAGGTGACGATTGAACAGATCGCTGCCCATATCAAGGATTATGAGGACAATGGAATTGTTGACAATCCCATCCCTGAAATATTTGCATGGCCGGGGTTCGGCAATCCCTTTTCGGAAGATTATAATGGGTTTTCAACGGACTCATTATATACCCTGGCTCGCCCGCCTTTTTACAATAATAGTGCGGATGGCACCTATAATCCAGATCAAGGAGATTACCCCGGCAGACCAGAATTAGGAAGTTTCCCCAAATATCCAAAAGAAATGGTTTTTGCTCCTTTTTATGACAATGGAGAAAATAACCTCACGCACGCTAAAGGTATAGATTTGGATGCGCATCTCTTTGCATTTACCCTCGATTGCCATGGGCAGGATTTTTTAGAAAACACGATATTTTTTGAATTTGGGCGCTATTACAACAGTGGTGTAGATCGCTTGGACAGTTTGTTCTGGGGTATTTATGCTGATTTTGATATCGGGAATCCCGATGACGACTACTTAGGTTGTGTGAATGAAGACAAGAGAGAAATGGTGTTTTGCTATAACTCCGATACCCTCAACGATAATATTATTGGGGCCAACCCTCCAACACTCGCCCTGATGTCATTGAAAGGCCCATTTGATGTGGACTTCAATCCGATCCAAATGTCCAATGTTGGCATGTTCTTTAATAACCAAGGCGGAGGGACAGGAAATCCAACTAGCCCCAATCAGTTTTTTAACTATCTCACAGGTACATGGGCTGATGGCACTCCAATTACAAACGGAGGGACAGGCTACAATCCGGGAATGCCTTCCGCAACACCCACAAAATTTTTGTTCACAGACGATCCAACAGACCCCAATGGCTGGAGTGAACTGGCTGAAAATAATCCGCATCGAAACAGAAGTTGCGTCGTTTCCTACGGCCCGACGGTGCTAAATTCACATTACATTTCATACCCCCTCAAATTTGCGCTAACCGTCTCCGACAAAGTTGGGCTAACCGAACAACTTCAGCATTTTACCGAAATGCGGGATTTGCAGCAGTATATCTATCACTATTGTTGGGATTGCCCGAATCCTTTGGACAGTTTGTGTATCAATCCGGTTGCCGTAAAAGAAATAGAACCCATTACGCGCATTGCCCCAAACCCAACGCACGATTTCATTTCTTTGCAAACGCCCAAAATAGATATCGAGGATATTATAATGGTCAATGCCTTAGGTCAAATGGTATCCATTGAACCCTCACATTTTGTAAATGAACACGAAGCCACGATCACAATCTCCTTAAAGAACCTCCCTGTAGGCGTTTATTTTCTACAATGGTTTTCCAAAGATGGGCAACACGGTTGCGAAAAGGTGGTAAAAAACTGAGTTGCACATCTCCGTTTTTACCTTCGCCGCATGACCGACAAACTCCGGGCCTACCTCTACCTCCATTTCTGTGTGCTCATCTGGGGCTTCACGGCCATTTTGGGCAAACTGATTTCGCTCAAAGCGGTGCCACTGGTATGGTGGCGGGTATTTCTGTGTTGTGTCACCTTGATTTTCCTGATCCCAAGGGCGCAGTTTCGAGGCATTTCCCGAAAACGATACCTCCAAATGTTTGGCATCGGCATTCTAGTCGGCACCCACTGGCTGTGTTTTTACGGAGCCATCAAACTTTCCAATGCCTCCGTGGCGGTAGCAACCATGGCGACTACCTCGTTTTTCTCGGCCCTCGTAGAGCCGCTGCTGACCCGCCAGAAAGTGAAAGGCTACGAACTCGCGCTCGGCCTGCTCATCCTGCCCGGCATGGCTTTGATCGCGGGAAATATTGACTGGGGGATGCGCGTCGGGTTTGCGGTCGGCATCGTGGGGGCTTTGCTTGCCTCGGTGTTTTCTTCTTTCAACAAAAAATTGGTAGACAACAACCCGCCGCCGCCCCTCGTAATGAGTTTTATAGAATTGGCGGGCGGTGTGCTGGTATGTTCGCTGGTCCTGCCCTTCCTGCTTTGGCAATCGCCCGACACGCCTTTAATTCCCACGAACATGGATTGGGGCTGGTTGTTGATCTTGGTTTGGGTCTGCACGTTGCTGCCTTATTACCTCACACTGCTGGCGATGCGCTACATTTCGGCCTTTGCGACGAATTTGACAATTAACCTCGAACCTGTTTACGGGGTATTGCTCGCCGCCGTATTTTTCCGCGAAGACAAAGACTTGAATCCGCAGTTTTATATTGGGGTAATTGTCATTCTTTTGGCGGTGTTTAGCCATCCGTTTTTGAAATCCAGGTTTGATAAATTTTCAAAGGTTACGTGATAGAATTTTGACAGGATTAACAGGATGGACAGGATCAAGAGGGGTGTTGCAAAATCCTGTCCATCCTGTTAATCCTGTCAAAAAAACCTCTCAGCACATGAAAGAAAAAATCCAACAACTCGCCCACCAATACCACGCCGACACTGTGGCCTGCCGCCGTCATCTCCATGCCCACCCCGAACTTTCCTTTGAAGAAGTCGAAACCGGCAAATTCGTGGCCGCCCAATTGTCCACGCTCGGCATCGAACACCAGCACGGCGTGGCTGAGAACGGCGTAGTAGCCCTCATAAAAGGCAAAAACCCCCGCAAACGCACTATCGCGCTCCGCGCCGACATGGACGCGCTGCCCATCCAAGAGGCCAATAAAGTGCCTTATAAATCTCAAAACGACGGCGTGATGCACGCCTGCGGTCACGACGTACATACCTCCTCGCTACTTGGCACGGTCAGAATTTTGAACGAGCTCCGCAGCGAATTCGAAGGCACCATAAAATGTATTTTCCAACCCGGTGAAGAAAAACTCCCCGGTGGTGCAAGCCTTATGATCAAGGCGGGCGTACTTGAAAATCCACGCCCCACGAGCATCTTCGGGCAACACGTTCACCCGCCCCTCCATGCCGGGATGATCGGCCTAAAACCCGGCATCTACATGGCTTCTGCCGATGAAATTTATGTCACCGTCAAAGGTCGCGGCGGCCACGGAGCCATGCCGCAGGAGTGCATTGACCCAGTGGTTATTACGGCTCAAATCATCGTCGCGCTCCAGCAATTGGTGAGCCGTTATGCCGACCCTGCCGTGCCAACGGTGCTGACCTTTGGGAAAATCAATTCTACCGGCGGTGCTACAAACATCATCCCCAACGAAGTAAAACTGGTCGGCACCTTCCGCACCATGCACGAAAAATGGCGCACCGAGGCCCACAAACGCATGAAAAAAATAGCGGAAAGCGTCGCCAAAGGCTATGGCGCAGCGTGTGAGTTCTATATTATGAAAGGCTACCCGGTGCTTTTTAACCACGAAGAATTGACCAAGCGCACCAAGAACTGGGCGGTCGAATTTTTAGGAAAAAGCAATGTGGTGGATTTGCCCTTGCGCATGACCGCCGAGGATTTCGCCTATTTTTCACAAGCCATGCCAGCGTGTTTTTACAGACTTGGAACGGGGAATCCAGAACGCGGCATCATTTCGCCTATTCATACCGAAACCTTTGATATTGATGAAGCGGCGCTTGAAACGGGGATGGGATTGATGGCTTGGCTGGCGGTGAAGGAATTAGCAGGATAATTAACCAAATTGAGAGAAAAAGATACAAACTCTTACATTCATTTCTCTTTTTGTTTACTTACAAGACCATCCCATTGCAAATGACCTTTAAAAATAGAAACTCTTCCAAGTTTTCCAGATACAGCACCATTCCAATTATCAAGAATATAGGTACTTCCAGTCTGCAATATGACTGCAACTACTGGCATGGAAGCCAAAACGTATGCACTAACCATGCCTGCGCCGATATTGACCGTTGCATTGATCTTCTTACGAGTTGAGGTTTTCAATTTAGCTGGAAGGTCACATTCAGAGGCAATGGTCTCTAACAATTCAATTTGTACTGGTTGAGATTGGCCAACAAGATCGTACCATGCTGCATTATATTTCTGTGTAAGATTACGGATTGAGGAAACCTTGTCTAACATCCACCCTATATCCTTGTATTTAGGGGTTTCTTGAATAAGTCGTAAAAAGTATCTGCCCCAAGACCATTGTTTTTGTAACTCAGTTAGAATTGGCATGTGTCCAAAGGCTCGATCACGTATTGGATGTGCAAAATAACGAGTAGATTCGCCGAGTACATGGTAATATTGTACAGAACGGGCAAACACATCAAAAGCATAATTGAAATCAGCGAAGCTCATTCCAAGACTACCTGCCAACTCTTCCCCATGATTAGTTTCTAAAAATTCCTCAACTTGATGTTTCGGTACATGTTCAGGATGAGATATTGCAATACGTGGAGATTCCCTGTGCAACCTCATCCATGATTTCAAATCAGTGCTGTTTTCTATAGCCCATTTATAGAAATTTTCTAGTTCTTTGGCAAGCTCTTCAGGAGGCAATTGTACTTGGTCAGCAGCAGCCCCCATTTTTGGCCTAATCAAACCATGTTTTTGTCCTTCGACAAAAATTAGAGGCAGGAGATGTTCATCTAGTTTTGCGAGAGCCACTTTTGACGGCAAGGGGTAGAAGACCTGGTTATGATTTATAAATGAATCAGCTAAGGTAGTTAGACACCTTGAGGCCCATGGGTCAAGAGGTGTGTTGGTGTTAAAAAATGAGTCCGTAGCATGGCCGGTTGAAATATCCACACCCGCCAGCCTTTGTTCGATGTCTTTTTGGATATCCATATCTGTTTGAGTTTAATGGCACCTTATTTCTCAAAGTTTGGCTGTTTTCATCAAACCCGGTGGGATTTGAGGTTCCAGTGGCAGGAAAACAGTTGGATCGCAAGTTATTTCCCCAGCGCCGACTTCCGCAATCGCTGCAAAAACGGCGAAGCAAAAATGAACGATTGCAAGTTCTCGTTTTCGCTGGCGAGCACCTCTTCTTTGGTGCCACTCCATTCCAGGCCGCCTTCGTGGAGAAAACAGATGTTATCGCCGATTTCCATCACCGAGTTCATGTCGTGCGTGTTGATGACAGTGGTGATATTGTTTTCCTCGGTGATGCTGCTAATGAGTTCGTCAATCATTATGGCCGTCTTGGGGTCAAGGCCGGAGTTGGGCTCATCGCAAAAAAGATACTTCGGGTTGAGCACAATGGCCCGGGCGATGCCGACGCGCTTTTGCATACCTCCAGAAAGTTCGGAGGGATATTTTTTGTTGGTGCCTGCAAGGTTGACGCGTTCGAGGCAATAGTTGACGCGCGCTACTTTTTCCTTGAGCGTCAGGGGGGTGAACATATCAAGCGGGAAGCGGATGTTTTCCTCCACGGTGAGCGAATCAAACAGTGCCGAACCCTGAAATAGCATCCCGATTTTCATGCGGATGGCCCGCATGCCTTCCTTGTCGAGTGCGGTAAAATTCACATCATCGTACCACACGTTGCCGCTGGTGGGTATATTGAGGCCCACAAGAATTTTGAGCAGCACGGTTTTGCCTGCTCCCGAACGCCCTATGATGAGGTTGTTTTTACCCGCCTCAAACAGGAAGTCAATGCCTTTCAGCACCTGTTGATCCCCAAATGTTTTGACTACTTTTTCTGCGCGAATCATTGATAATCAGAAGGTTTTGATCCATTTCGGCGGCAAGTTACGCAAAGGGTTTTCAGCAGTAAAAATAAAAAAAACGCCTGCCCCGCGTTCCTTACCACTCCGTCAAGGCTTTCTCAATGTCTTCTCGATAAATTCGGTCGTCGGGGTTGTCGTACGGGTCGGTTCGATGACGGCCTTCCTGATAAAGTTTTTGGGCTAAGGCGAGGTTTTCCAGCATTTTCGGGCGTTGGTCAGACTGTTTGTAGGCCATGGCCAGATAGTAGTAGGTTTCAGCAAAATCCGCAGACAGTGTCTTTTGTTTCTCCAAAATGCGTATCGCTTCCTGCAGGTCTCCTGTCTCAATTTTTAGCACGGCAAGGTGCAGGTAATCGTAATAGCCCGGCTCATAACTGGGTGTGGCCAATTGTGTTTCGATGGTTCGGATAGCTTTTTCTTTTTGTCCCAAACCTTTGTAACACAAGGCTTTGGCAATCATCAAATGGTAATCGCCATTGACCGAATAGCCGATATTGGGTTGTTTTATTTTCTCCAATGCTTCTAAATCCGCCAGTGCACCTGCATAATCGCGCAGGAACTGGTAACGGCACCAGCCCCGATACCCGAGCTGTTCTTTGGGATTGAGCGCCACGGCCCTGTCTATCCAAATGCGCCAGGTCACGAAATCGCCCCGTTTCAAGTATGGCACGGCTTTTTCCATGTAAGCCATGTCGAAGGAAGGGCAAAGGGCAATCACGCTGTCGTAAAGCATTTGTGAGAAGCGGCTTCCTTGTCGCGTATGGCTGGCGGTCTCATAAATTTTGCAAGCACGAAAACAAGTGGTGTCACCCGCCCATTTGTAGACGTTGCAGTTTATTTGGGCATCGCTGCGGAGCGTTTGCAGGAGCAGAAACAGAAGCAGGAATTGGATTTTCATGGTGTGATTTGTGCGATTTCACCCTGGACAATGGTGAACGTTAGGTACTGGTAGTAGTCGTAGGGGATGGTTTCACTTTTTCCGGGAAGCCAGCCGGTCATTTGTTTGGTGAGTTGTAATATTTGGCCGGAGAGTGCTTCAGGGAATTTTTTGGGTTGATAATCGAGATCCATTTCCAAGATTCGGAAGCGCCCGGTTTGGCCGTTGCAATTCACCACAAAGCGAATGGTGAGGTAACCGTTTTCCTGTTCAAAAGCCTTGCTTTTTTTAAAATTTTGCTTGAAATACCGTTCAATAGCGGGCTTTTCGCCTTCAAAACCGCTTTGGACGGAATAATACTGGGGGATATTGGATTCGCGGCAGGCCCGAAAAGCGGGATCATCGAGCAGGGGATCGGGGTGGATGTCACCTACGTTGTTGGGGTAATTAGAGACAGGAGTAGCAACTTTTTTCGAAGTTTTGCAAGCCGAAAACAGCGCCAGGAAAAGAAGAATGGTCCAAGGTATTCGCATGGGCAAAGTTTGAGGTGACAAGAACACAAACTTGGTGCAGATTGCGTGTCTGGAAAAGTGAGTTTTGAAAGGGGTTAACAGGAAAGATCATGTTATTTAACCCACATTGTAACCTATTACCCATTGCATTATGGGGTGACTTGTCATGTCGCAGCGAAGCGAAGACAACTACACAACCCAAACTACTTTGGATATTCTGGCCAAGGGCATTTCGAGTATCTTGAGTTGTGTAGTTTCCTCCACTTCGTTGCGGAATGACAATTCGTGGAGAAGAGACCTTATGAACTATGTGCGCTATGTGGTAAATTCTATCTCCCTACTTTTGAGCAAAATTTTCCAGCCATGTCACCTGCCGAAACACTCTATCACCAAATTGCCGCCGAGCTCCCCGATGCCGTCGAAAGCAAAATGTTTGGCGCGAAATGCCTCAAAGCGCCCAATGGCAAAGCCCTCGCCATGTATTGGAAGGATTGCATGGTGTTCAAACTCACGGGAGATGCCGCCGCCGCCGCGCTCAGCCTCGACGGTGCGCAGGTGTTCACTCCGATGGATAACCGACCGATGAATGGCTGGATTCTGGTACCGTTCGATTACGCCGAGCGCTGGAAAGGATTGGCGGAGGAGGCTTTGGCTTATGTGCGGCAGATTGAAAAGTAAATAGACATGGTTTTTAACTCCCTCACCTTCCTGATCTTTATTGCCCTGTTTTTCCCGCTTTACTTCGGTACTCGGGGGCGGGGCAGGCTGTGGATTTGCCTCGTGGCGAGTTATATTTTTTATGGTTGGTGGGATTGGCGCTTTCTCTCGCTCATCATGTTTTCGACGGTGATGGATTATTGGTTTGGTTTGTGGCTCACGTATTTAGACAGCCCTTCCGAAGTCCGCGCCAGTTGGAAAAACGGCAGCCCGACCCTTCAGATTTTTGGCCGAATAACGGCATGGACCGCCTCTTGGGGTTTGGAAAGAAAAGCCGTGTTGGTGTTCAGCATGGTGATGAATCTGGGCTTCCTCGGTTTTTTCAAGTACTTCAATTTCTTCGCCGAAGGCTTCGCCAGCATGGTGCGGTCTATGGGCATGAGCCCCTCATGGACAACGCTGCATATCATCTTGCCCGTCGGCATTTCATTTTACACGTTCCAGAGCATGTCGTACACGATTGATGTGTACCGACGCGAAATAAAATGGGAGCCCTCATTGCTGCGCTTTGCGGCGTTCATATCGCTGTTCCCGCAACTCGTTGCCGGGCCTATTGTACGGGCGCGAGACCTACTGCCACAAATGCGCGACGACAAAAAATTTGAGTGGCGGGCCTGGCATTCAGGCTTTGGACGCGTACTGTGGGGCTTTTTTAAAAAAATTGCTATTGCTGATTCGATCGCGCCCTTTGTGGATCAATGCTTTCAATCGCCCGAGACTTTTGGCTCGATGCACCTGCTGATTGGCGTTGTTTTTTACTCCTTCCAGATATACTGCGATTTTTCAGGCTACTCCGACATCGCCATCGGACTGGCGCGAATGATGGGATTTCATTTTCCAGAAAACTTTCGGACGCCTTATTTCTCCCGGAGTTTTAGCGAATTCTGGACGCGCTGGCACATTTCGCTTTCCTCTTGGCTGCGCGACTACCTCTACATCCCGCTCGGCGGAAACCGGGGTGGGAAATTTGCCACCTACAAAAACAACATGCTCACCATGTTGCTCGGCGGACTGTGGCACGGCGCGAACTTCGCTTTTGTTTTTTGGGGGTTTCTGCACGGTTTCTACCTGATTTTGCAGCGAACGATAGCCCCAATATGGCATCGGGTAATAAGAGTTTTGCGACTTCCTAGTATGGTTTCCGGGGGCGCAGAAATGGCAACGGTGTACGCGCTCACACTCTTGGCCTGGGTCTATTTCCGCAGCGGAAGTATAGGGCTGGCGGGGGGCGATAGTTTTGCTACAGCGAATGCGGTGTTGTCTGGCATTTTCTCCGGAGAGGGCTTTTCGTTTGGCGCAGTAATCAACAAGTTTCAGGTAATCAAAGGCGTGTTGCTTATTGGCATTTTGCTCTGCGTGGAGGTTTCCAATTTTCGATTCAAGTGGAATGAGCGGCAATTGGAACGGCCTGTTTTGCGGCTTGTGCTGTTCGCCTCAGCCTTGTGGTTGATTGCGTTTTTCGGGAGTTTTGGGGCGAATGCGTTTATTTATTTTCAGTTTTGAAAATATTCAATAAACCTATTTCTCCCAAATAATTTCCATTGGGAAATTGAAGTGGGTCTCATCGCAAAATTCGATGTTGCCGATACACTCGCAATCTGCTACGCAAACCAGTTCGCAATTTTCATCCAGCACCTCTTCGCCGCCATCTGCAATAGAATCTACAAACCAATATAGCGTGTCGTTGGGTCTTGAGATCTTTACAATAGATTGCGCCCAAGGGACTTGTTTAAATGCCTCAATTTTGTCGGCAAGGCAATTTGAAGGATTTGCTTGTTCGGGATGCTTACAGAAGGCAAGGAGTAGGGCAAAAAAGAGGAACAAAGTTTGGACAAGGTATTTCATAGAAATGTTTTTAAGCGAAGACGACTTTGAGTCTATGGAAGGTTGGGATGCATAAGCAGTATTTTCAACTACATTTACGCCTTAACAATCAATAATTCATTCTTCACTATTCAATTATGAAGCAATTCAACCTCATTTTTCGAACGTTTTTCGCGCTTTCAATCGTACTGGCTTTTCATACTGCAATCGCTGCTCAGGACAGTGGAAAAAAGGTAGCGCTCACTTCTTTTTTTGTTGACCGGCAAATTGGCTTATCCGACGTGTCAGGCAATGTGGCTGCAGCAAGGGATATCCTAGCTTTGGCCAAAGACACCAGTTTTAACCTGCAATCTGTTTTACACGATTTTAAGACGAAATTCTTTGCCGATTATGTCCAACATTTTCCGTTCACCTTGAAACCAGAAGCAGAAGTTATTGGGAACACAGAATATCAGGCTTTCGAGGAAGCCTTTACGTTTGATTTTGTCCGGCCCCTCACGCCAAATGGCTATAAGATCATGTACCCTGGCGGGTTCTTACAAAAAAAGGAAAACCGCAACCAAAATGAGATGCTTCGAATTTTTCCTGATGCAGACGGGATAATGTACGTGTTTATAGACTACAGTTTTGTGAGGAAAGTAGCCATTGCGGGAATGGGATCAGCAGGTATTCGTGCCACCTGCAATATCTGGCTCTACAACAAAGCGGGCAAACCCGTATTCAGGATCGCCGAAGGCGCCAATTCAAAAGGGAGTGTTCCATTGATCGCTAATATTCCAGTGATGAGTGCTGACAAAATCCTGCCGCTTTGCAAAGATGCCTCCGCAAGGCTTTTGGAGGACTTGATGGGCAGGCTGCCAAAGATTGCGAAAAAGGCAGCGAAGAAGTTGAAATAAACTGCATTAATTTGCAACCAACTTCAAAACCCTAGTGCCGCATCCACCGAATAGCCGCCAATTCACAGACTATTCGGTGGATTCGGCACTAGTCTTTCATTTTTTCACTTAACCAACTTTTTATGAACTCGTATCTAGCAATTTTACTCGCAGGTTTAATCCCAATGGTACTCGGATATATTTGGTATCACCCGAAGGTTTTTGGGGGTGCCTGGATGAAGTCAATTGGAATGACGGAAGAGTCGCTCAGACAAGGCAACATGGCGGTGATTTTTGGCCTTTCTACGGTCATCTCGCTTTTCCTTGCATGGCGCATGAATGAATATTCGAGCCATACACAGCCAGGGATGAGCCAGTTTGTACACGGCTTTTTTCACGGAGGGTTTTCCATGGGATTGCCCGCTGCGCTGGTACTTATTTCCAATGGTTTGTTTCAGCGCAATACCATGACCAATTTGATTATCAATGCCTTGTATTGGATTGTTGCGCTGGGGTTGATGGGAGCGTTTTTGTATTCTGTAGCGACTCCAGAGGTTGCTACGGGGGGGTAAGACAAATACGTTTTGTTAGCGTTAAGCCCTTGCAGGTTTGGAAAATCTGCAAGGGCTTTGCTGTATCAAGGGGTCTTCGGATTCATTTTTTATCAAATTTTTCTAAAATTCTAATAATTTGGCTATCCCTAGAAGGTTCATCCGAATAATCTATCGGGCCCAATTGCTGAATAAATTCGACTACCTCGTTGTCTTTTGGATATTTATATTTAGTAGATAAATCTATCCATTTTAATAAAGCAAAATCACACACACGAAAATCATTTTTTTGAGATTCAGGATATTGTTGCACCCACTGATGTGCTGACATCCCACTGTTTCGCGCGAAAACGTATTCTGTTCGCTTCATCAGTTGGAGCAGTATGGGCAACGCCTCTTTTTTATCTTTTTCCACAATATGGTAAAAGATTTGTTTCCATAAATCTTTATGACCTTCCTCAGTAGTATAAGGTTCTGTTTCAACTACTGCTGCTAAAGTCGCATAATAGGTGCCGGTTGAGTCGAATTCTATGACGTACGAAACTTTATCTCTATTATCATAACATCTGTACTCAAGTAAATTATTGGCGCAATCTTTTAAAGCCACCTCAATATTATATTCTTTTTCTAAGACCCTCGCTATGGTTAATTCACTACCCATTGGGAAACAAGGATTTAGTGTCGGATTTCGATATTTATTATACTGCTCTTTTAAGTACTTGACAGCTAATTCCTTTTCACCCAATGCTGCTAAATTTTGGCACATCCTTGTGGTGAAATTTTGATATTTTAAGTGCCAAATAATGCCATTTTTTGTGGAAGAGTGTTCATTTTTGGCCCACCAATTGTTGATGCTTTGTTTTGTTTTTTGTTGTTCTTTCTGAGATTGATCGGAAAAAATATTATGAACCGCATACCCCATAAAATCACAATATGAAATACGTTCTATGAGGCATACCACATAGTCGCGGATACGAACGGCATAGGGCATTTCTTGATTAGAATCGCCAGTATCAATGATGGTTCTGGTAGCAGCGTCGTTATCCAGATGTTTCATTAATGTAGGTAAGGCGGGCTTTCCCCGCCTTACAATTTCCTCAAGAATTTTTGATGTGTAACCCGATTTTTCATACGATAATAAAAGACCATAGTCTCCCATCAGGCTTCGATCTATCGAATAATCTTCCGGAATTCTTAACGTATCCAGCAACAAGGCTAAAAGGGCATCTACAGAGGCCGTATCCAGGCTTATTTCTTTAGGAAATCGCTTGCGGTATTGTACACTGGCACTTACAGCGGCTAATTCGGGATTTATACGATAGAAAAGCTGATTTTTTGAGTTCTGTGCCTGCTTTGCCAGATGTGTATGGACGTCTTGCCACGAAGCGCCATCTTTTATCATTTTATGCGATATAAAAAAAGAGTCCAATTGGCGTTTATATGCCTGGTAGTCTCTTTCCTGACAGCGCAAATCAGCCATTTTGAAGCAGAGAAAAAGTAGAATCCAATATTTCATATATCATTGTTGTGTTTTAATCTCACTTCCCCAGCCAAACCTTAAAATCCCCCACCCGCTCCCGGCTCACCGTCACTTCCTCTGGCTCCTTCGGGGTCAGGTGCAGCATCAATCGGTTGTTAAAATACGGGTGAATCTCCGCCACCGAAGGCACACTCACAATAAACTGCCGGCTCACCCGAAACCAATCCCTTGGATCCAGCATCCCTTCGATTTCTTCCATCGTGTATTCCACAAGGTGCTTCTGCCCGGCGCGGGTTTTGAAAAAATTGATCCGCCCTTCCGACCAGAAGTAGGCGATGTCGACTACATCTACGGTGACATATTTTTGTAGGTGTTTTACCAAGAAACGAGTGCGATATTCCTTACCCGCTTTACCCGCTTTATCCGCCGTAGCTTCAGCGAAGGCGGGCTGCCCACCACTTCCCACCAACGATAACAACAAACTTTCAATACTCGCCGAAATAGGGCTCGTATCCCGGTTATACTGCGCTTTCAGATCGCGGTATTTTGCAATGGCATTGGCCAGGTCTTCCTTTTGCACGGGTTTGAGCAGGTAGTCCACGCTGTTGACTTTGAAGGCTTGTAGTGCAAACTCGTCGTACGAGGTGACGAATATGACCGGGCTTTTGACCCGGGTGCGCTGGAAAATCTCAAAACTCTGTCCGTCAGAAAGTTCGATGTCGAGGAAAATCAGGTCAGGCGCCGGGTTGGATTCAAGCCATTCCACGGCGGTATTGATGCCTCCCGCTGTGCCCACGACTTTAACGTCGAAAGCAACTTCTTCAAGCAAGCGGATGAGTTTTTTGACGGCTAATGGTTCGTCTTCGACGATAAAGACCTGCATGTCTATGGAGTGATAAGTGATGAATATGAAGTGTTGATTGGTTGTAAGCGCAATCAGTGTACTGCTCCCAATGCCAAAGCCAGAAAGCCAAAACCTCCAAACACGGCATGAACAACGATGGAAATGGTCGTATTCTGTCGGATTTGTACCACCGCCGGGAGTATCAAAAAGATAGGCACGGCGGTCAATACCAAGCCCAAACCCATCGGAATGTGCCAAATTGCCCAAAAAACTCCGTGTACCAACCAAGTCCATTTCCCAATCAAAGCCTCCTGCCTGGGCTGGATATAGCCGCGCCACAAAAATTCCTCACCAAAGATATTGAAGAAAAAATAGAGCGGCCAAACATACAAAATCCACAAGTGCTGGCTTCCCAAAGGCATGTTTTGGAAGAAAAACGGGGTGGAACTTATGCCCCATTGTGGCATGAGCACTTTGGCTATCAGAAAAGAAGCCATGGACAACAAAACAAATGCACCCACCGTCCAATACACGTCTGTCCGGGAAAGCCGTTTGATCCTCATACGGGTCAATAATGCTTTCCAACGAAAAGATCCGATCTCGCGCCCGCTCAGGTAAATCGCCCCAAAAAACATGGGCACCAGCACGAGCAGTCCCACGCTAAGAAAATAAGCGACTTCTAGGGGCATGATTTGCTGTTGATCTAAGTAAGGTATCGCGACCTGACAGGCGAGATAGTTGAGCAAGGTGGGAACACCAAATAGGCCAAGCAATGCTGGCCAAGTCAATGGTTTTACCCGGTTGTCGGTCAATTTATAGGCGAGGGTTGCAGCGTTTTGTGCCATGAGTTGAAGTTTTGTTTTGTTCAATTATGGCGCAAAAGTGGGGTTCTCATCAAAGTCCTGCCAGCCTTCAGTGTATGAAGTGTTTAAAGTGTGGCATGAATTGGAGTTTCTGGGCAAACATAAGTCATCCCGGAATTTCAGGCGACTCATGTCTTTTTTTGGCGTCTTGGAGGTGCGTAGCACCAAAACGTCGGTAGAAATTGCCAGTGCAATAGAAAGAAGGTGCGTAGCACCGAAACTTTACCCACCCGATACGTATTTGTTTCGGTGCTACGCACCTCCCAACTGATCGAAAACGAAAATTCTACCGACGTTTTGGTGCTACGCACCCATTGCGAAAATTTGGGATGACCCATATTTACCCAGAAACTCCAATCACCGGCAGCGTCACCGAAAAATACTCTCCATCGTCACTAACGTCAAAACCCGAGACCCCCAGCAATTCATAGCGCTGGCGGAGATTCTCGAGACCAACATTGTTTGAGTGCGGGCGGGTTGCTTTGCGCTGGAGGTTGTTGCGGACAATGATTGTGAGTTGAGCATGTTGAGCGTGTTGGGAACGTTGAGCGCGCATT